>JABSOJ010000278.1 GCA_013216005.1 Alteromonadaceae bacterium
TGAGAATAATCTTAAAGTTTAAATTATATTCACTGTTAATTTACAAAACTGTTTAATTTAGACCCGTTTGCCCTGCTGGATGGGCACTATCTAGCAGAAATTAAATTGATTGTGTTATGCTAGAGCTGATTAATTTACATTTTTGGTTAGTCGTGTAGGATGGGTTAGCCATAGGCGTAACCCATCAATTAATTTGGTAATCTCCCATCATTTTTTAATAATTTGTGCTTTAGTGCGAGTTATATTGATGGATCACAATTACGGCTAATTCATCTTACCGTGTAAAAGCACTTAAATTTAAAAACAGGTATTGTTATTTCAATGTTTCTCCCCGTCAGTTTCTTTATCGGTTTACGCTATAGCCGAAGTCAGAGCCGTTCAGGATTTGTCTCCTTTATTACCTTTTTTTCCATTGCTGGAATATTTTTGGGAGTGGCTTCCCTGATCACTGTCGTGTCTGTGATGAATGGTTTTGAAGGTGAATTAAAAAAACGGATCTTAGGATTAGTTCCGCATGTTATTGTAGCCAAAAATCATTCCTGGCAAAATACACAAAATGCACAAAATACACAAAATAAAACCTCAAAAAAGTCTGTTATCAGCCCAGTAATGAAAAATTGGAAAGAGCAACGCGAAATATTATTAAAGCAGCCTCATGTTCAACAAGTTACCCCATTTTTAGAAAGCGAAGCGCTGATACAATCAACTAAAAATCTGCAAGGGGTTTTACTGCAAGGCATTATTCCTGAATTTGAACAGAAAAATATCATTAATCAACATATGGTTGCCGGTAGTTTAGCCAGTTTAACAACGTCACCATATACGCTGGTGCTTGGGCAATCTTTAGCGCGAAAACTGAATGTGTCGTTAGGTGATACTGTCCGTATTATGCTGCCCAATAAAGCCGTTTATACACCGATGGGACGTATGCCGGTTCAACGATCTTTTACCGTAGGTGGTATTTTTAATGTCGGCTCTCAAATTGATGGTGCGATGGTATACGTTCATAGTCGTTATGGCGCAAAGCTGTTAAAACGAAAAGGTGACGGTATCAGTGAATTACGTTTGTATCTTGATGATGCTTTTAACGCACCGGATTTAGTTGCTAGATTAAGACAAGGTAAAGTCATTGCTACTGATGAATATCAATTAACCACCTGGAATGAAAGTCAGGGGGCGTTTTTTTCAGCGGTAAAAATGGAAAAAAATATGATGTGGCTAATGTTAAGTCTGATCATTGCTGTGGCTGCGTTTAATATTGTTTCAGCTTTAGTGATGGTGGTTATTGATAAACAAGGTGAAATTGGTATTTTGCGGACGTTGGGATTAGATCGTGGCGGGATAATGAAAATCTTTATGACTCAAGGCATGATTAATGGATTATGGGGAGTGATTATCGGTACTGTGTTAGGTTTATTATTAACTTTGAATTTAAATGGTTTATTGTCATTTTTTGGATTAAATATTTTAGGTAGCGGTTATTCCAGTCAAGCCTTACCAATTAAATTAATATTTTCGGATATAGTCACTATCGTTATTTCGGCGTTAATGATGAGCTTTGTCGCTACTTTATATCCTGCTTATCGAGCTTCTACTACCCAACCCGCTGAGGTATTACGTAATGAGTAATGTTTTACATTGCCGACAATTAACTAAATCATATTTTCAAGGCAAGGCCGCTATTGAAACCAAAGTTCTTCATTCACTTGATTTAACCGTTAAATCAGGTGAGTTATTGGCTATTGTTGGTAGTTCCGGTTGTGGTAAAAGTACCTTTTTGCATATTGCTGGTGCACTTGATTCTCCGACAGAAGGGGAAGTTTGGATTAATGATATAAACATTCATAAATTGACCGACAAAGAACGGGCTCATTTTCGCAATCAGCATATTGGTTTTATTTATCAATTTCATCATTTAATGATGGAATTTTCAGCAGAAGAAAATGTTGCAATGCCGTTATTGATTAAGGGCACAGCTCCGAAAATAGCATTGAAAGAAGCACAGGAAATGCTTTCTCAAGTTGGTTTGTCCCACCGGTTTGAACACCGACCCGGTGAGCTGTCAGGAGGAGAAAGGCAAAGAGTTGCAATCGCCCGAGCTTTGGTCACTAAACCTTCATTAGTCCTTGCTGATGAACCAACGGGTAATTTGGATTTTGATACGGCAGAGCAAATATATCAATTGTTGAGAGAGCTGAATAAAACCGTAAATACCAGTTTTGTCATTGTAACTCATGATTTAACGTTGGCCGCAAAAATGGATCGGCAGCTGCGTCTTGATCACGGACAGTTAAAACCGATGGATAATCGAACAGTTGAAACCTTAGTAGATAAATCAGCTGAGCCTGTCGTTAAGCCTATAGAAAAATCGGAAAAATCGTATGTCTAAAACAGCAAGTTTTTATCGGCCACTAAGCTTGTTTCTGGCGATGCGCTATGTAAAAAGTCGTCATGGTAATGGATTTTCTTCTTTTATTTCTGCTTCATCCACCATTGGTATTGGTCTGGGTGTAATGGTTCTGATCATTGTGCTTTCAGCAATGAATGGTTTTGAAAGAGAGCTTTCTCAACGTTTATTATCAATAGTTCCTCATGCAGAACTCATTGGTGTTAATAAACCTATACCTGATTGGCGAAAAACGATTAAACAGCTGCAAAATACCCCGAATGTCGTTGCTGCTGCTCCGGTGATAAAAATGTCAGGCATGATGCAAAGTGGCAGTCAATTGGAGGCTATTGGCGAATTACGAGGTGTTGATGTTCTTTTGGAAACACAAGTGTCTTCAATTACGGATTTTATTATTGAAGGGAGCTGGCAAGCATTAACGCAAGAAAATAGTGTTGTAATTGGTGCGGGCATCGCTAAAAAGTTGTCACTGAAAGCTGGTGATAAAGTGCAAATGTTTTTACCCAGAACTGATGGTTTGTTGCAGAAAGAAGGGCAGCAACAAAAACAAAGTCAGGGACAACGTATTCAACAACAGATCAGTGCGCCGATGATACGTAATATGACGATTGTTGGCATATTTAAGTTTGGTGGCACTATTGACGATACCCTTGCTTACACGTCAATTGAACAAGCGGCCAATTTTATTAACTATAATGAAATGCAAGCTCAAGGTATTCGTCTAAAAGTAGTCGATGTTTTTTCCGCACCAGCTATTGCTCGGGAGGTGGCTTACACCTGGAACCATTATGTTTATATTCTTGATTGGACCCGTACTCAAGGGCCGATATACAATGATATCCAGCTAGTTCGTATGGTGATGTATATTGTTATGGCTTTAGTTATTGCTGTTGCGAGTTTTAATATTGTTTCAACCCTTATTATGGCTGTGAATGATAAGAAATCTGATATCGCTATTTTAAAAACCATGGGAGCAAGTCGTTCATTAGTCATGGTCACTTTTATGATCCAAGGTATCGTTAATGGCTTGATAGGGTGTACTGGCGGAGCTTTATTAGGAATATTTATTTCATTGAACTTAACTGAAATAGTTTTGGCCATTGAAAGTTTCTTTGGTATCAGCATGTTATCCGGCGATGTCTATTTTATAGATTTCATTCCAACATATTTACATCAACCCGATGTGGTTGCTACGGTGATCATTGCGTTAATGATGAGTCTATGTGCTACTTTATATCCTGCTTGGCAAGCAACCAAAGTTGAACCCGCTCAGGTTTTGGGACAGGTATAAACTCAATTCCACTGATAAATTAAATGGGTGTAACATTACTGAATGGTAATGTTTCACTTTGCTAATATTTGTTATGCTGAGTTCAATTCTTAAAGAGTTTCAGGCTATTATTTAGCTGCGTTACTAACATTCGTGGAACAGATCACATGATTGATGCCAATGTTTAATTTCAAACGTTTATCGATATACCACCAATCGTGGTTATTCGGTGGTTTTTTCTGTGTGATCCTGGTGATTTTGGTTGTGTTTTTTATTATGTCAAACAGCGATCGTCGTTATCAGGAACACATGTTAGATATTCTGGCTTCAACCTACAGCGATGTTTATCATACCTCGGGAATAAGCGGATTAGAGAAAAATGTCTCTCATGAATTTACCAACACTTTTTGTCTTGTGCTTACACCTGACGGTGAAGAATTATTCAGTAATAATACTGAAAAACAGTCACCTGCTCAGGCTTATATAAAATTTAAAAAGTTAGTGGAGTCAGGCCTTCATTACGAACTGGTGCTTTCAAACAATAATGTTGATAGCGATACTGAGTTTAGATACCTGGCTCAAAAATTAACTGATGGGAATTTGCTTGTTGTTGGTCATGATATCGAAAAATTCAAGTTGGAAAATGATAATCATTGGATCATATGGTTAATTTTGTCAGCGATTGCTATTGCTGTAGTCAGCAGTATTTTTATTGGATATTTTATCTTAAAGCTGACATTCCGCACCTAATAAAATATATATGTTTTTTATTATTCCTAGGAAATTCCTCTTGGAGCCCTTTATCCATGGGAGTCTAAAAATTAATGATTAATTAACTAGTGACATTTCAGGTGGGTTTTCTATTAGGGGTTAGTTCCACATAGCACTGCTTTGTATTTATGATGTTCTATTTATGATTACTAATACTTTAAAATTATGTGACTTCAATCCAAGGACTTCTTTGTTCGCTAAGCGGACGAAATCGTCAATAAAAATGCATTACTTTTTCTAATATATAATTAGAAAAATATGGCTTGAATTAGAGCCGCATTTACACCGGAAATAAGAAAAAAGCCAGCCTTTTAACGGATAGTTACAAAACCACAAATTTATAACCTATTGAAAATACGTTAGTAAAAAGGTAAAATTAAAATATTCAATAATAATTTAGTCGGAAATATTTCTGGCTAATATAGCTGTAAGGCATTCAAGAATATGAGTCTGGAAACAGAACCAGAAGAAGTACTAAAACAATATTTAAAAATAGCTTCAAGTTACTCTATCCCGTTATTTTGGGGGACAAGCGATTTGGACATTAGTGCGAATGGGACCGCTTTTGTCTTAGATACGGGAGAATCCAAGTTTGTTGTTACGGCAGCGCACGTTTATAGATCATATTTAGAGCATAAACATAAGGGAGAGGTCAAATTCTGCCAACTAAAAGATTTGAGTTTTGATTTGGAAAATCGATTAATTGCTATGCCAAAATCCGATGACATTGACATTGCAACTTTCGAAATATCGCAACAAGAAATTGAGTCGATAGGTGCAAACGTTCTTCGTGGGAGCAACCAGTCATGGCCCCCATCTCGACCAATTGAAGGTAATATGGTTGTAGTTTCTGGGTTTCCTGGATTGGAGCGGTCACGTAAAGAAGTAAACTATCACTCATTTGGTTATTACTGTTTCAATACCCCAGTATCTTCTGTTATCGATAGGCATTTTCGTTGTTCATTTGATAGAAAATACTGGGTTGGCGCATTTGGTAAAGGATTACCACCTGAAAATTATAATATGGCGGGGATAGTGGTGCTCCAGCAATCGCACTTATAAAGTCAGAGGCTGGTGTAGTGAGCTGGAGGCTTGCAGGAGTTGTTTATGAGGCAGTAGCTACTGATATAATAGGCGAAATAATGCTTGTTCATCATGCTGATCTAATAGACATTAATGGAAAAGTTAAAGAAAATGCCTAACACATTAAAATCGGACTCTTAACAGATAATGCTATGAAATTATGGCTCTGTTGTAGATAATTGTTGTCCCTTCAAATGGAATTAAACTCAACCCTTATATCTAGTGCCCGTCCCGAAACGTTAACTATATGAAATATAATAAAAAAGTATAAAGAAAGAGAAAGATACTCCGGTAGG
>JABSOJ010000279.1 GCA_013216005.1 Alteromonadaceae bacterium
GAAATGTCAGAGCAACAATTGTATTTAAAAATGGTGTGTATGTTGATGCTGACCTTGGGCACCCGGATAGGGGAAACGTTAGCCGCTAAATGGCGCAATATTAATTTAACGTTCGATCCGGCTTGGGATATTCCTAAACAAGACACAAAAACTAAAAAAGCTATGACAATACATTTACCGGCTCAAGTTGTTCAATTGTTGAAACAGTGGAAAGCGTATCAAAAATCTTGTCGTTATAACGGTCCGTTTTTATTTCCTCACCCGAATAAAAAAGACAGTGCTGATTACAATGTAGTTCAAAAGGATCTGCATGCATTTAGTAGTGGTGAATGGTGCTCACATGATTTAAGAAAATGTGCACGTATTTGTTGGGAAGAGCAGGGTGTTGATGGTTTAGTTGCTGAGCGTATGCTTAATCATGAGCTTGGTAAAACGACAAGAGCTTATACCGGCAAGGCATTTGATTTGAGATTCGCAGCATTAAAAGGTCATTGTTTATGGTTAGAGGAACAAAAAGAAAACTGCTTTATTCTCAACCCCCGCTCAACCCTGACAGGTGGCTGTGATAATGACAATGTTATATTAGATGCGGCTTAGATAGACGTTTTAATGTATCCGTAAGTGGAATATTTTATTTAGGGTTTTAAAGAGGAATAAGGGCAAATATGCATTACGATGAAGAACGAGAAAATGACATAACCAATAATAGAGCCAATAAAATAAAGGTAACTTTGCCTTATTCCTCATCGGTGAATCAGCACTTAACCATCACCTGGCATTTGGATGATATCGTTAAAAATGATTGTGCAGATTTGGTCAAAAAACCAAAGGGAAACGTTTAATGATCCGTGGTGGTAAGTTAATCAAACTTGCTAGGGAAGCGCGAGGAATGACTCAGGATGAAGTTGCGGATGCTTTTGGGGTGAGTATTAGAAGTGTTCAACGTTGGGAAAACTCTGTGAGTGAGCCAAAATTTTTCACGGTTTATTCGATAATTACCAGTGTTTGTAAGCTAAGCCTATCCACCGTTGAGGAGTTATATCTTGAGAACCATTAAAGATGTCCGTTTTGAATTGAAACAATGGGGTGACTTTTGGGTTCGTCAGGAACTAGGGCAAGGTTATTCAAGTAAATCAAATGTTCAGGCTATTAAGGAAGCTTGTCAAGTTGGTTGTGCCAGTTCTAGTGATTTACATTTGTTTAGCCATAGAGCGGACAGTATTTTTGTTCCGGCTCATATTGAAGTGATTGATCGTGATTTGGAAAGGTTAAGTCCTAGATGTATTACAGCGCTGAGGCAACGTTATGTTAATAAAGGTCAGATTTTGTATTTTTCAGAGAAAGAAACTTATATGTTTTGGGTGACAAAGGCAGAGAGAGAGTTGTTGTAAAAATTCATTATAATTACTGTAATGACTCTTTTGTTGGCTGATATGATTTTTATTATTTTAAACGATAGGCTTAAAACTTTAGGTATACAGGAAATATTCAATTCATACTTTTTGGGCGCCAGTAATCCATATTTTTAACTTCGAATGAACCATAACGTGTACCCAAAGGTGAAAAAAACAAAAGCCATTTTATTCTGAGCAGATATTCTCCTTATGTGTTGTAGGAAATAGCGCACGTTTCTGTGCGATATATGTACACTTGTGTTGGGTGGTTATAACTTTATTTTGTTAACTAGCTCTTTTAAATATGATTTATGGAAATGATTATTACTTATAACTATTAATTATGGTTTTTTTTGTACAGGTGGTTGGTTAATATTTTTTCTTTGTTAGTATTTGTTTTGTCAGGACGACTGATATTATGGAAAGCCCGTATAAGGAAGTTGTTTGGGACGTTTAATTTATATTGGGAGGCATAATTTAGATGAAAGTGAATATGAGTTTGACTTAATTCATCCATTGCTTTAGTAACGAATAGTAATTTAACGCATTAATTTTTCTACCAAGGATAAAAGGATATATATACTCCTTTGCAGTAGGTAGAGCAGTAAAAACAAGGAAGGTAATAATCATGTTTAAGAGTGATCAAAACAAAATATTAAAAGATAGTATATTGTTTACACAATCCATATCAACAATAAGTAAATTTTCAATTGTCGGTAAAATTATCCGTTTATCAAGCTTTTTGTTTATATTTATATTTCTCTTCAATTCAAACAATGTTTATGCTCATGAATTTAAGGATGGTACAGAAATTATCGTAATCACGGCAGGCACGACAGGTGGTGGTGGATATTGTTATTCTTGCGGTTCTTTACCTGGCAGTGGCGGCGGTGGTGGTGGCGGCGGTGGCGGTGGTGGCGGCGGTGGTGGTGATCAATCAACTTCTAATCAGTTTTGTACTTTGCTCAAAACAAATAGACCAGCACATTGTCAATCAATGGTTGGAAGTGATATGTTTTGGCCGCATACGCAAGACCCTAGTGTCTTTTGGTATATTCCCGCTGCAACAAATGGTTGTGGTACAGGAAGCACCCTAGAATCGGCTTTAGCCAAATTAGGTGGGACGGAAGGTTTAAACGGATTTACTGGATATCTAAACGCACCAATTAAAGGTTATTCATTTCAAGCAGCCTGTAATACTCATGACCTATGTTACAATAGCTCATCAGGTCGAGGTGGATGTGACACTGGCTTTCGACAATCACTGGCTCAGATTTGTGGTTCAAATGGCGATTGCCAAGGGTTTGCTGACTTGTACAGTGGTGCAGTTAGGACATTTGGTGCGACTGCCTATAATGAAGCAGGTTTGATTCAGCAATGCAGGGATTTTAAAGAGGACATGGAGAAAAGTGATTGTAACTGAATTAAGGGTAATGATATATCATATTTTTATAAAATTAATTCAAAGAATTGGAGTCTAGAATGAAAAAGAGTATTACAATTATTGCCGCATTAACCTGTATATTCGCTGGAATAGGATATATAAACATAGTTGATCAAGGCCCTGCGATAAAAATAGAACAATCTGCAACTAAAAACGAATCAAAATTAAAACTTGAAACCAATGGTTTGCAAATTGAAACTAACATAACCCAAGAGTTAACATCAAAAGTGCCTAAGGTCGATGCTGTTGTTGATTCTTCTAGACGTGATGTTTATAGTTCTTTTGAGCAAATGCTAGAAGGTATGTCTCAATGGGATAAGGAAAGATACCTAAAGATTAATAATCAATTATTCGGAGTTTTAAATTTTTCTGATATTGATAGTTACAAGACGTTTCTAGATCAAGGATTCCCATCAACAATAGATATTGATTATGTAGAAGAGCAGACAAGAAAAGATTTGAGTTACATGGTTTTTAACAATGTCGGCTCATATCCAAATTATGCGAAAGATTCTTCTTTGAATTTACCAGCTGTCAGTGCTCTAAATTTAATCAAGAATATTGAAGAGCTTGAAATACAAATTAGGTATTATCTTCCAGACTACAAACAAGGACAGCCATTTCCGCATACAACCGAGTGGCCTAACTCTGAATATCCAGAACAAATTATTGAAACATTAGGGGTATTAAATGTAGCACAAGCATCTGTGAGGCAACATACAGCTATTGAATATTTAGCTAAGGCTAGATATGAACAATTGAGTTTAGGATTTGAGAAAAATGAAAGCAATTCAGTTGCCGTACTAACTCTGTTAGCGAAGGCTGATAAAAAGTTAGGGAAAAATAGCAAAATACCTGAATACGTAAAACAACATTACCCAACGGAAATGGAGACATATAATAATTTGCTTAATAATTTGTAATTTATTTATTGGATTCGAGTACTAATCAAAAAGGGCTGAGACATTGATTAAGGAAAAATAAATTGTTTCTGACAAAAGTGTCCTATTTTCCCCCTCAAAATCAGGTATAATTTCGCTATTGTTGTTAAAACCTCGCCAGAAATGCCGAGGTTTTTTCATATCTGAATCAAAGTAAAACAGAAAGGAAGCGACTGACCGATATGTCGAGTATCAATCAGCCGTCCCATCATATGACATGACCATACGATAAAACCAAGGCTTCCCCCACCTGTACAGGCATTAGGAAGTTTATCACGTATCGGTAAGTGTATAAATGTTGCAAGTATTAAGATGTTTTTCCTGTAAAAAGAAGTTGTGTGAATATGACGGTACCATCGTTATTAAATGCAACAGATGTAAAAATTTAAATCGTTCGAGCGCCCAGAGTGCCGGGGAAAACCCCGCGACTGCAGTAGGAGTTAAGCTTGAACCAAGTATCCCCAATAGAAGTACCCCAAGATAAAGAAAATCGAAGCAACGATAATCTAACGTTGTATCACGATGATTGCTTAAATGTATTAAAAACATTACCTGATAATAGCGTTGATTTGATCGCAACCGATCCGCCATATTTTCGCGTTAAGAAAAATGATTGGGATAACCAATGGCCCGATGTTGAGAATTTCTTAGCATGGCTAGACGATGTGTTGTATCACTTTTATCGGGTATTAAAACCCTCTGGCAGTTTATACCTGTTTTGTTCGCCTCAATTAAGTGCTGAAACAGAGTTGTTAATTAAACAGCGCTTTGACGTGTTAAACCATATTGTGTGGGCTAAACCTTCGGGTTTATATATGCGGCACTGTAAAGAAAAATTACGGGGCTTTGCACCGCAAACTGAGCGTATTATTTTTGCTCAGCATTATAACGCTGATGGTCAAGCCAAAGGTCTTGTCGGTTATGACCAAAAGAAGGAGCAAGCTAAACAAAATGCGTTTGCTCCGATTATTGATTATTTCAAACAAGCCAGAGCAGCATTAAAAGTCTCCGCAAAAGCAATTAATGAAGCCACGGGTACACAAATGTGTAGCCATTGGTTCAGTGCCAGTCAGTGGCAATTACCGAGCAAAGAACAATACGAAAAGCTTCAAGTACTTTTTGCCGAGCATGCCAAAGATAAACTAAACCCTTTGTACCGTGATTACGAATGCGTTCAGCATGAAATGCAAGGGCTTCATGTTGATTATGACGCACTGAAAAAACAATTTGATTTAGCGCGTCGCTATTTCAGCGTGAGTGCCAAGGTTCAGTACACAGACGTGTGGAACTTCAAAGTAGTTCAGCCTTACCCGGGTAAACATCCCTGTGAAAAACCCGCCGACATGATGGAGCACATCATACAAACAAGCTCTCGTCCAGGTGATGTGGTGCTTGATGCTTTCTTTGGCTCAGGTGCTACGGGTAAAGCGGCATTAAAACTTGGGCGAAAGATTATTGGCATTGAGTTTGAAGAAGAAACCTATTTAAAAACCAAAGCGGAATTAGCCGCACTTTAATTTCATACCTAGTAAAAAAGCAAAATTAATACTTAAAAGTTATGAGGATCACCATGGCAGCATACGGCAAGACATCAACAAAACGATTGGCGACCTGCCATCGTGATCTGCAATTGATCTTTAACACGGTCATCAAAAAGGTCGATAACACCATATTGTGTGGTTATCGACAAAAGAAAGCACAAAACCAAGCGTTTGATGATGGCTTATCTCAGGTTAAATACCCTGATTCAAAACATAATAAGCTGCCCTCAATGGCGGTTGATGCCGGACCTTATTTCGTTGAACTTAAAAACACCGATTGGGATGATCACAAAGCATTCGCTTTATTCGCCGGTTATGTCAAACGTGTTGGCGATGAATTGCTTGAGCAAAAGTTAATTACTCACCGGATACGTTGGGGTGGTGACTGGAATAGCGATGGTCGTACTGTTGATGAAAAGTTTCTGGATTTACCACACTTTGAATTGGTGGTCGTATCATGAGTTGGTTTACACGTTTATTTTCATCAA
>JABSOJ010000280.1 GCA_013216005.1 Alteromonadaceae bacterium
GCCATTATTGGTCAATTTTCGAACTTTATATAAAAATCCGCTTAACTACATGTTATTAAAGTTATTTTTAATTATTTATTTTTTATAAAATTGTACGGAATGTAGGTTAAATGTTTTGGGTTAATTAAGTCTGAGTTTGGGGAAGTTCAATAATAAATTAAGTGTGACTTGCTGGGAGTGATGTTTTTGCATCACTCCTAAAATATACGAATAATCGGTGATTTGTTTAAATAACCATCTGGTATGGTAAATTTTGATCTAACAAGGCAGAATAAAGGAATATAAAGGGATATAAAGGAGGATAGTCGTATGGAACAAAAGTCACTTTCTCAATCTGACGCTCAAAGTCGTGTTGATCAAATTCAATCATTTCAACGGGAATTTGTTGAACTGACAAATAACGATATTATTAATGTTTCTCAAGAACAGTCAGAAAGTATTAGTTCATATCATGCTCAATTACTCAAAAAGTTTTCAGCAACTTACGACATAGACATAAACATACAATCTAAACAGTTGACAATAGGTATGAAAATAGCGTCTTTGTTTGGTGCTTTGGCTATGGCGACCAGTATTTTTTTCTTGTTTTATCAATTTTGGGGATTTCTTGGTACTACTACACAAGTGAGTATCTTAATCGCTGCTCCGATCTTATTATTTTTGCTGTCACTTCACTTAGCTAAAACAGAAAAAAATGCGTACTTTTCAAAAATAGCAGCCTTAGTGAGTTTGTCCTGTTTTGTACTTAATATTTCCATGTTAGGTGAAATTTTTAATATAACGCCATCACCGAATGCTTTTGTCACATGGGCTGCATTTAGTTTTATTCTCGCCTACGCGTGCAATGCGCGTTTAATGTTGTTTTTTTGCATCGTTAGTATCTGTTGTTTCATTGCAATGAAAGTTGGTACGTGGAGCGGAATGTATTGGATAAGTTTCAGTGAACGACCAGAGAATTTTTTCATTCCAGGTTTTTTTATATTTATGCTTCCTCAATTTATTAATCACAGACGATACACTGGATTTAATGTTATCTATCGAATAATGGCGATGATAATCGTTTTTATGCCAGTATTAATATTGTCTAATTGGGGGGAAATAAGTTATTTAAATTGGGCTTCAGATATTATTGAAGGCTCTTATCAGTTTATTGGATTTACACTTTCTGTCATTGCAATCTGGTTCGGTATTAAGTTTCGTTGGAATCATGTTACCCAAACTGGCAATGTGTTTTTTCTTTTATTTCTTTATACAAAATTTTTCGATTGGTGGTGGGAATGGATGCCGAAATATATATTTTTCTTTATTCTGGGTTTATCAGCATTACTGGCTTTAATTGTATTTAAACGTATACGTTTAACCAATTTAAATGAAGGAAGCGTATAATGAAAAAGTATTTGTATGTTGGTTTATTCATTCTCATAGGCACAAATGTAGTTGCATTAAGCGGTGTCGCGTTAAACCGTTCAGGGGAGCAAACATCCCAATTGACATTGACTGAACGAGAATTAACATTGCCATACAATAGCGATGCTCAAAGTGAAAATTCAGGAATGTCACTGACCATTAATTGGCGTATTTTCGACGAAAATAATGGCAGGTATATTCCCTATTCATATAGTTTAAAAAGCATTAAAATTACAGAAAAAGAATTAGTTGATCTGGGGTTTGGGGAGTTTAACGAAAAGCAGAAATTCAGGTCTGAGTCTCGTGAATTATATTGGGCATTAGAGTTCGATGGTGCGTTACATGACGCTGAAATTAAAAAAGTCGAAATAAATTATCAGGAAGCTCAATCAGCGTTCAATAACGATCCGAATGATGCCAACAAGCGTAAAAAAGATGATCTTAAAGATAGTTTAGCCAGAGAAAAAACGACTAGAAGCCGATTATTCTTTATGGAAGTAGCGGCTAATTATAAAACAATAGCTGCAAAATATTCGGGTCTGAACAATGTAGTTATTGTTAAAGGGTTGGCAAAGCCAGATTACAATAGGGATGATAAAACTTTTAGTCTTTCACTTGACCAGTTATTGATATTAAATATTATGGTGCCATTGGAACATGTTGATGTTTTTAAAGGTTTGAATAGCCGTGACTGGAGAATAATTTCAAAACCTCGTTATGCCGTCGATGTGAAGTGGGGTGGTCGTTTAGAGCCTTGGATAATTGGTGCTCATAAGTTAAATGAATAATTTTGTGGAATAGAATTTATTGGAGTTTGATTGGGTGTAATAAAGGCATTTTTTATGGGTAGGGCTAAAATTTGAATTTAGTATTGCTACTAGGTCTGGATGGAACAGGTGAGTTGTTTTCAAATTTTATGTCTTGTTACGATAAAGAGCATTTGTTCATTCCTTTGCCTGAGAATGGTAGCCAAGTGATGGGATCAATAAGTTATGAAAAATTATTTAAAAAAGGGAATAGAAGCTGTTCGCTCAGTTGCGGATAAAGCAACGGATGAACTTGCTATTGGATATTCAATTGTAAAGGAAAAGGTAAATGGATTGCCACTTTTTATTTCAGTAGAAAACTCGGAAAAATTTCATCAAATTCAGTATGACGAGAAGCATTACTTTGTCATTCCTTATGAACTTTCAGAGTATAAATTTGCTCTGCATACCATGCGATGTCTACCCAATTCAGTGCCGGAAATTAACGACTTACCTAAAAGACGAATTTTTCATTTTCCTAATGAACAATCTGAAGTTATGTTAAAAGAATATTTGCTACAAAGTGCAGAAGAAATTGTTCGGGATAGGAGTAAAGACTATCCCAATAGTCTTGAATTTTTAGCAAATGAAATAGACTCTCTTGATAAGAAATTAACAGTCGGTATGTTGTTGGTCGGGGGACTGGCCGCCATTGTAAATCCTTTGTTAGGAGCTGGTATTGCAGCAAAAGCTTTGTTGCCTGGTGCAGGTAGCTTAATGAATAAATATGGCTTACGTCCTACGGGTGAAAAGCTTAGTCAATATCAACTTGAAAAATCGCTCAAAAAGGCTGAAGAGCATATTACAAATGAGTTTGAAGATGCCAATACCCTTCAGGTTGTTAATCCTATCTTACAAGAATTGGAGCTTGCATTACGTACAACTGAATTTCAGCACGATCCACTAATCCAGCACTATCCACTAACCAGTCCGAATTTAGCGGGCGGATGTATCCCTGAGTTAGACGGAGAAAGATGGCGTGAACTAACCGAAGTTGCAATTTGTCATGTTTATAAAGAGGCATACGAAAACCCCGATTTGCATGAGCAAGCATGTCTTGGACCTGAAGATCTCCGATGGTTAAAAATTATGTTTGAAGTGAATGGCAAAGTGGAATAACGTTATTTTACGGTTTTTGTTTACTTAATAGATTTAGGGCAAAAATTTGGACGTTATTTTAGTCAAGGTCGTAGAGTCGGTTATTTTTTGTGGAATTAAGGGATCAGAATTAATAATATTCTTTTTATTCTCAATCTCAATCTCAATCTGAATTCCGTTTTAACTCTATTATTCCGCTAACCGGGAGTGATGCCGCCGAGCGGGCTGTGACTTTATCTCCTGATGGCCGAAAACTTGCGTTTATCAGAGTGATAAAACAGGGGTGGGAGCAGTTAATTGTTAGAGATATGCATACCGGCGATGAATCATTAATTCTGGATAAACTCAGTTTTAAAGGCCAAATTGCCTTTTCTCCCAATGGTACTTCTATTGCTTATGGTCTTTTAAAATTCAGGCAAGGCATTAAATGCAGCCAGTTAATGGCGGTAAAAATAGCGGATCAGCAAACGGAGTTATTGAAAGATTGTACTCATGACTTCCGGTATTCACCTAACTGGATTGACCACGAAAATATCGTGTATTTACGACAAGCTAAAGATGGTGCTGTTGCATTATTCCGTATGGAACTCGGTGAAGAGGTTGAAGCAAAAATTGCCGCTGTGCCTGAATTACTGCAAAGTTATGCTTATTCGCCTCGCAGTAATTTAGTCGCCTTGGTGAGCCGCCATCAACAGCAATGGCAGCTGAACATAGCGCAAATGATTGACGATAAATTAATTTTCAAACGTTCATGGCCGCTGGCATTTGTTGATCAACGTTTGATTTTACCACAATGGCAAAACTCACAGCGAATTTTACTGGCCAACAATAAAGACATTTTTTGGTTTGAGGTTAATGGCGCTTTTGGTCGTTATCCAATATTGTCGACAGATAATGTGCATAAAGCAGTACCTTATCGACAACAGCAATTAATTGTTGAAATGGGTCGTGCTGATTGGGATGTTAACTTATTTAATTGGGCTAAAAAGGAGAATCAACGTCAAACCGTCAGTCGTTCAATTTTCCGCGAGTCGATGGGGCAGTTTAGACCTGAGCATCAAAGACTTGAACATCAAGACGTTAGTTTGTTGTCGTTACGTTCAGGAAAGGCTCAAATTTGGTTAAGCAGTCAGGGGAAAACACGGCAGTTGAGTCATAGCGAAGCTCCTGTTGAAAGTTATGTTTGGTCGACAAACGGAAAAAAACTTGCTTATCTGGCTGGTGGTCAACTTTTTATTCAAAATTTAAGTAGTGGCGTAGTGAAAGCGCTAGCGTTTGAAGAACGGGTTACCGGACTATTTCAATGGATAGTGAATGAAAATGGCGAGGACCAATTGCTGATAGAGATAAGTCTTGGCAGTGGTCGGCAGATAGTTAGTTTAAATTTAATTGGTTTGACTCGCTCAATTGAATACGATGGCGGTAGTCAATGGGCGCAAAAAACAGCACCGCAAGTGCTCATTATTAATGATCAGTACGGTAAATTACAAAAGTTAAGTGCTGGCAAATTACATTCAATTGAAGCACTTTTGGACGTTAAGTTGCAATGGCGCTATTTTTTGCGTGGCGATTATGTTTATTTCTTAGATAAGCAACTGAATATTTGGCGTTTAAACCCTGACAAAGAACAGGCTGAAATAGTCGGGCATTTTGATAAAAACGCCCTGTTGATGACAGATATTTTACCGCAGAACCAGCAACTTCTCAGTGAAAGTTTTGTCAGTGAAAGCAGTGAGTTGATGTTAATTAAGTAAACTGATTTGTGATTTCACATAATTTATTTCACCTTGGTGCTGACTCGCTTTTGCCAGCACAAGCGCACGATTCAGGGTTTGCTTAGCTAAGTCAGTTTGCTGGTTATCTTTTTGCGCGCTTGCCAACAGCGTTAAATAATAAATGCTTGTTGGTTTTAGCTGACTGAGATGCTTAAAGGTTTTCATTGCCGCTGGCAGATTGGCATTTTCCAGTTGCAATTGTCCCAGATCGTGCAGAGTTGCTAATGGCGAAACCGAAAACCCGTATTTTTTTTCTAATTGCTTAAAATAGTGTTTAACACCTCTAATGCCAGAGTGAGCGAATTGCTTAATATCTTGAGGCTGGCGATCTTCAAACAATTTTTCCAGTGCTTCTGGTAATACTGTGGCTGGGGTGGTTAAGTAATTAACATGGCTAAAATCTGTTAACTCCCAAGTGAGTAAGGTTTTACTAGTAACCAGTGTTTCTTTTAGTGAATTAAACAGCGATTTATTCTGGACAAAATTCCCTAAGCTTGAATACAACTGACGTTCCGCACATAAAGCTGAGATTTAAAATCTGAGTTGATTTTCAGTAAAAAGGGCTTCAGATTTTAAATAGCGTCGCCTAATAATTACGCATCGTATACTTTTTACACTAAAATCGTATAAAAAGGCTCTGTTGTAGCTAATTGTTGTCTATACTTATAAATGAACGTAACTTATTGAGGTGCAAGACAATGAGAAC
>JABSOJ010000281.1 GCA_013216005.1 Alteromonadaceae bacterium
ATTATAATGTAGAAAATCACCCTCAAATTGAAAATTTGTTAGAAATAATAGACTCACACCATATGCAGGTACCTGCACTCTATACAACACACCATTAATAAAGCGCTAAACTAGTGCTTTATAAATATTCTTTACATTAAATAATCAGTGGCGTAAAATTCATTAAAGTCATATATATAAAGGGCTAAGGTAGTGTCTGGACGTTCAACCATTAAATATCCAACTGATATACTTATCTATATCAATAAAATGCGCAAAAACAACGAAAAGCTAACGATTAATCAAGCTTTATTTGAGTTAGCTAGGGGTGGTATGGCTAAAGAGAATATCGTAGCTTTAAATGAATTTCAGGACATTATTATGTCAATGGATTCACAGTTAAAGCTAATAAATGAAGCCATAATTAAACCCAATAATACAGAGTTGTTTTCAACAAAAACCTACGGGATATTACGCAGATTTATTTATGAAACAGAAAAGGAATTACTCCCTCTGTGTGATGATACTGCAAATATTTTATATGAAAAATCACAAGGGCAGTAATACGTGGGCTCTCAAAATATCAACAATATGGTTCGTGGCGGACAAACACTTGATCATGTCATTGGAATGGCTAAACAAGTTATTTCTAAAGTATTAAAGTTAGGAAGTTTGGCATTTTTGGGAGTGTTCATTTCATATTATGTACTGGTTGATGAAACAGTATACTTCAAGTCTTTTGTTAATTATTCTATAGCTTATACCATTGCAGATTTTAATAAAGATCCCTCCAAAAATGCACTGTATATTACAGATTTTCCAAAGTATAAAATGATTAGATCTGGTCGAATTTATCATAATAATCAAATAAACGTTCAAAAAGATATTTTTATAAAACATCTTAAGAATGCCTCCATGTTTGGTGGGGGATTTTTTGCCATAGTAATGTTATTTTCATTCGGTTTTATTAGTAAATATGGTAAAAATATTAAAAAAGATAAACATCTGCGTGGTAGCACAATAGGTGATGTGAATATAACTATCGAGAGCATCAAACAGCTAGTGAAAATGGATAGCTACCTCAGTTTTGGGAACCTAATTCTTGCTAAATTAAAGATCCCCTTTCAATGGGAGCCTCAACATTTTTCATTAGTAGGTGGTAGTGGTACGGGAAAGTCAGTTATATACAGCTACTTCATTACAGCAATTAGAAAATCAAAGAAAAGAGCGATTATTCATGATCGGTCTGGTACTTATGTTGAGAAATTTTATGATCCAAAAACAGATATTATTTTAAATCCCTTTGATGTGCGAAGCGCTCCGTGGTCACTTTTTGCTGAGTGTAAAACTAGTTACCACTTTGAGCATGTTTCAGAGGTATTGTTTCCGGAAGTTAAAGGAGATCCTTTTTGGTATTTAGCGCCAAGGTTAGTGTTTACGGCAATGTGTATTCAAGAATCTGAAAGGCAAAGCCCTTCTACTAAAGGACTTATTGAACGTGTAATGCGTTGTACTTTAAAGGAGATGATTGATATTTGTAAAGGTACTGATGCTATGACGATTCTTGACAAGGATGGAGTGAAATTGGCGCAAACTATCCGGTCAATAATTGCAACAAATGTGAGGCACTTTAGGATATTCGATGATAAAAATGAGCATGTGTTTTCAATAAGAGATTGGTTAAATGATGATTCTAAAAGTGGATTTATTTTCATTACAAGTGATAAAGAAACAGATGTAGTATTGAAACCTATTATTACGCTTTGGCTAGACATAAGTGTTGCAACTATTCTATCAATGAATGAAAAAACAGATAGAAGAATTTGGTTTTTATTGGATGAATTACAAGCACTAGGAAAGCTTATTTCTTTACCCGTTTCTTTAGCGGAATCTCGTAAGTATGGTGGTTGTTTTGTACTTGGCTTCCAAGGGTACAGTCAAGCATGCTCAATTTATACGAAGGATGGTATTGAAGCATTAATGGATTGTATTTCTACCTTTATATTCACCCGATGTAATGGGGCTAATACAAGTAAATGGGCTGAGGAACAACTGGGAAAAGCTGAACAGATGGAGTCAAATGAAACTCTAAGTTATGGAATGAAAGACATAAGAGATAGCCAAGGACATAATAAAAATAGACAAAGCCGTTCTGTTGTACTTGCTTCTGAGCTTCAGAATTTGCCTGATTTACATGCCTATATCCGCTTTGGTCGTGGTGTTCCAATTACTAAAGTAGCCTTCCAATATATAAAATATAAGAAGTTACATGAAGGTATTATTGACAGGAAAATTGATACTGAAACTTTAGCAGTAATAGACAGTGTTGAAACAGAAATAATAGAATCTGTAGGTACCATTGCTGACTCAAAAGTAACAGAGTCAATTGAAGAGTCAGATTCACAAATGGATAGTGTTTCTTTAGAACAACCAGCAAAAGAAGAAAGAAAGTCACTTTATAATATGGATTTCGATTCTATTGTTATTGATGAACTAGATGCTATGCCTAACGATTTTGATTCAAATACAGTACATAAGTCAGTTAGAGATATGTCTTTTGATGACGAGTTTGATGCGTTTGGTGGCCATGAATTTGAGGGGAAATAGAGATGATTTCTATATCAAAAATATCTTCTGCTGGGCAAGCTTCTTCCTATTTTTCGCAGGCTGACTATTATACAAAAGGGGAAGATGGTGTAGATATTAGTTCTTCATGGGTTGGTAAAGGAGCTGAAAAGTTTGGTCTAAATGGCACTGTAGATGCTGATGATTTTAAGCTATTACTTGAAGGTAAATCACCAGACGGTCAGCAAGTAGGTACTTTCAAGGATGGAAAAGTGCAGCATACTCCAGCATGGGATTTAACATTTTCAGCCCCTAAATCAGTTTCTTTAATGGCTCTAGTTGGTGATGATAAAAGGTTATTGTTAGCGCATAAATCTGCTGTTGATACAGCGATGAAATATCTTGAGGCTAATTATTTAAAAGGGAGAATGGACTTACCGGAGGGTATGACTCCTGTTGATTTGAAAAATATGATTTCTGCTCAATTCACTCATACAACTTCAAGAGATTTAGATCCCCAGTTACACACTCATAATGTCCTAATGAACTTAGCTTTTATGGGAAATGATAAAGCTAAAAGTATTGATTCAACTAAGTTCTATAGTCCATCAAAAATATTAGGTTTTATTTACCGAAATGAATTAGCTTTATCCTCAAAAGAGCTTGGTTATGGTGTAGATTGGAATTCAAAAACTGGGTTGTTTGAATTATCTAATGTCGATAAATACGTAATAAAACATTTTTCAAAACGTAGAGAGACGATTGAAAAGGTTGCTAAGGAACGCGGTTATACTAATGCCAAAGATATGGAAAAAGCTACGGTCAACTCTCGAAAATCAAAACAGAATAAGCCTTCTCACGAAGTCATTTACCAGTGGGATAAAGAAGCGAAAGATATCGGTTTTGAGCCAAATAAAATAAAGAATGATGCAATTGATAATAGTAAAAATCATAATGAAGTTTCAACTTTTAATGAACGAAAAAGTTCAGACTCTTATCTAGTAAAGGGGAATAAATCGGCCTTCATTGACGCTAACACAGCCGTAGATTACGCAATAAAAATTATTTCTCAGCGTGAATCGGCTTTTACACCCGAAGCTATTATTCAAACAGCTATTTCTGCCTCCCAGGGCGATTTTAGATTTTATGAAATATTGACTTCACTCAGTGAAAAGTTCAAAACAGGTAGTCTTCTCGATTCTTCACATAGTAATCTTGTGACCACCAAAGAGTCAGTAAGGCGTGAAAGTTATGTCTTAGATTTACTTAATCATAGTAAGGAACAATTCAAACCGATTGCTGATGTCGCTCAAGTTAGATCTATGGGTACTAGTAAAACCTTAAGACCAGATCAAGAACAAGCTCTTTATACATTGGCACTTTCAAAAGATGGTATAAACGGCCTTCAAGGTTGGGCTGGTGTAGGTAAAACCTACATGCTAGATGCTTATATAAAGTTAGCGCAGCAAAATGGATATAAAGTAGAATGCTTTGCTCCAACGGGTGAAGCTGCCAATGTTTTGCAGAAAGATACGGGTATTGAAAGTAATACGGTTGCTTCCCTGTTGATGGCAAACAACAAAGATAAAAATGTTCAAAAAACGGTAGGTAATTCGAATCGTATTTGGGTTGTTGATGAAGCATCTCTTATCAATTTGCATGACATGGCAGACTTGGTAACTGATGCTCGACAACGAGGCATTCGTATTCTTTTGTCAGGTGATTATAAGCAATTAGGTAGTGTTAATGCAGGTAAACCATATTATCAAATGATTGAAAATGGAATGAGAACCGGTAATGTTACTGATATTGTTCGTCAAAATGATCCTAACTTAAGAGATGTTGTCTATGACATTATTAATAGGGATGTAAAATTAGCATTTTCCAAGTTAGATAAGCACTTTGTGGAAAATGAAAATAGGGATGCTTTGATAGGCTCTTTAGTCTCTGATTACCTGGTTCAGTCACCAGAGTGTCAAAGGAATACCCTCTTAGTTGTTCCTGATAATGGTACTCGAAAAGTGGTGTCTAATTACATTAGAGATGGCTTAAAAGATCAGAATGTTATAAAAAAATCAGGTATAAAGGCAGATTTATATAGTCCGGTAAATATGGAAGACGAAAAGAAAAAATATGCTTTTAACTATGAAGTTGGAATGTCAGTTCGTTTTCATCGAGCATATAAAACATTAGGGGTTCAGGCTGAAAGTTACTACAAAGTTGTAGAAACAAGGGGTGATGTTGTTACTTTGTCTGATGGTAAAAATTCAATTAAATGGGAACCGAAGAAAGTAGCTGGAGGAGCTAAGTTTGGTGTCACTCCATACTATCGTGCGAAATCAGAAATTACTGAAGGTGATAGAATAGCTTGGCGTGATAAAAATAAAGAATTAGGTTTGAAAAATGGTGACAAAGCTACAGTAGAAAAAATTGAAGGAAAAAATGTTCATTTAAAAATGGTTAATGGTAAAACTAAAATTATTAATATTACCGATCACCGTAATAAACATTTTGAACATGCTTATGCTGCCACAGTTTATGCCGCTCAAGGTCATACTTATCAAAACGTTTCTGTACTTGCGGAATCATGGAGGAAAAATCTTGTTAATCAAACTTCTTTTTATGTTTCTACATCAAGAGCGAAGCAAAATTTAACTTTGTACACTGATGATAAAAACAAACTTCAATCTTGTCTAGAACAACGATTAGGTTCAAAAACATCTGGGCTTTCTGTTATTAATGAATTGCAAAAAATGGAATTGCAGCAAAAAGGCATTAACAATAGTGCTGGTTTACATACGCTACTTGGTATGCCTGAATCATATACCAATAAATACAGTAAAGACTCTGAGAAACAGGAAAAAAATAACTTAAATAATCAAAGCCAATTTACTCAGCAACAAAATATTCAGAAGCACAAAATTGATACAGAGAAATCATTTGATCTTGGTTATACAAAAGGACAATACTTACCTTAAAATTGGGTTTTTTAGTTAAAAAAGCAGGTTCTGGGTTCTGTCACATCTTGCTTTTTTAGCCAAAATTCTGAAATTTAAAAACTATATAATCAATAGGTTAAAAAATCGAAAAACAGTAAAATACGCAAGATGCGACAGAGCCATATATTGAACAGATAAACTGTTCAGGAGGCATGATGACAAATAAAGGCTATAGAATTATCTTTGAAACGTATGACG
>JABSOJ010000282.1 GCA_013216005.1 Alteromonadaceae bacterium
TATAGGTTTGAACTCATGTAAATTAACAGAAAACATTGTTGAACTGTAACCCTAATTTAGCCTATATGGTCAGTGCCAAAATAATTAACAGGAAAAATTGCTACAAATGAGAATTATATTATGAAAATAAAATCGAAAGTCGTTTATCAATTATTGGTAGGTATTTCATTTTTAATGCTGTTTTCTGGCTGGCGTTTAGGCTTTTCAGACGATGCAGAAGTGATTGCACGTGACATTATAACCACTGCAAAAGTGGAGTCGGGTGATTTTTCAATTAAGATTGAGGGTTATGGATCACTGCAATCGTTAAATAAACGTTTAATAACCGCTACAAGTAGTGCAGTAGTCGATGAAATTAAACTAAAAGCCGGTGCAGTGGTTGATGTAGATACTGTGATATTGACTTTGATAAACCCAAAACTTGAAGGTGAATTACGTCAGGCTTTGGCAAAACTGCAAAATACTAAAACTCAAAAAAGGCAAACGGTTTTAAAACAACAAAGAGAGTTGTTGAATAACGAGTCTTATTTATCGGACTTAGAATCTCAAGTAGAAATTGCTATGTTGCAAGTTGAGGCTGAACGGACTTTAGCACATTCAGGTATTATTTCTGGTATTAGTGCTAAAAAAAATGTGCTAAAAGCCAAGCAGTTAAAAAACCGGGTCACATTAGAAAAAAACAAACTGGCTAAGTTAACTGCCATGCAAAAAGAGTCGTTGATTATTCAAGATGATTTTATTGCTCAAGCACAAGAAGAATTTAATATAACTAAACAAATGGTTGAGCAATTATCAGTAAAAGCTGGAATGAAAGGTGTTATACAGCGCTTATCGTTGAATTTGGGACAAAGTGTTGTGGCGGGTTCAGAGTTGGCGTTGATTGGTAGTTTATCGCCATTGATTGCTGAAATTAAAGTGCCACAATTACAAGCTCATATGGTTAATCGAGGTATGGAGGCTGAAATTAGTACCGTAAACGGGCAAATTCGAGGCGAGGTAGTTCGGGTTGATCCAGTAGTAAATAATGGCGCGGTACAAGTTGATATAGAAATTAATAGTACTTTGAACAATGGCGTTAAGCCAATGCAATTAGTGGACGCTACTATTTTTGCACAAGTTCAACAAGGTGTCGATTTCATAAAAACCCCAATAGGTGCTAAAGCAAACAGCACTGCATTCTTGTTTAAGCTTAGTGAAGATAATAAAGCTAATCGGATTGAAGTTAAATTTGGCAAAGTTTCAGGTCAGTTTATCCAAGTACTCTCAGGTCTTAAACCAGGCGATGAAATTATTAGTTCAAAACTCACTCTGTCAGATGAAATCAAACAAATAAAATTTAGCAGTTAAAGATAAGGTAAAGGATTAAAAATGAACACAGAAATATTAAAAATAAAAAATATCACTAAGTCTTTTAACTCAGGTACTCAAGTTACTCAAGTCTTAAAAGACATAAGTTTTTCGGTTTTAGATGGTGAGTTTGTCTCTATTTCAGGCCCTTCAGGTTGTGGTAAGTCGACTCTATTGAATTTATTGGGCTTATTAGATACACCGGATACAGGTGCGTATTTTATTGATGGCTTACAAGTATCAGATATGAATGCTAATCAACGGGCTAAAATTCGTGGAAATCGTATCGGGTTTGTTTTTCAGTCGTTTAATCTAATTGATGAATACACTGTCATTGAAAATATTGCTTTGCCACTTAAGTATCGGGGAGATAGTTTGGAAAAACGTCATGCTCGAGCATTAGATTGTTTGGATAAAGTCGGTTTAGCTGATAAAGCAAAACTATTCCCTAGTCAACTTTCTGGGGGGCAACAGCAAAGAGTTTCTATTGCTAGGGCTTTAGCTGGCGATTCAGGGATTTTATTGGTTGACGAGCCGACTGGAAATTTAGATTCAAAAAATGGTGATGCGGTAATGAGCTTGTTGCAAGATCTTAATAGCCAAGGTACGACAATAGTGCTAGTTACGCATGATCCTCGTTATGCTGACATGGCCGATCGTATAATTAAACTAAGTGATGGTTTAGTGCTAACGGACTCTACTAAGCAAAATGAACCAATAAATGAGGTTGCTTAAATGATGTTTGTTGCATCGGCAATACGCCAGTTTAAACGAGCAAAACAATATTATTTAACTACAGTGATGACTTTATCTATCACTCTGTCCATGGTTTTAAGTGTTGTTAGTTTAGTCGATTTGGTTTTTTTTGCGCCATTACCTTATCAAAATAGTGAAAATTTATACTTATTAGAAGGCACATTGAGCTCTGCTACTTTTGATGGTGGAATTGGTACAAATCCACAGTTAATATCTCATATAAGGAAAAATAATGACGTTTTTACTGATGTTGCTACTTATCATTCATGGAGTAGTTATAGACTCTATGACCAAAAAGAACGTCCAGAAGTAGAAGTTATCCTTGCTTCAAGTAATCTATTTAATCTTTTAGGGATTGAACCCGAGTTAGGGAGGTTATTTAGTCAAACAGAATCATTGGGAACTAAACAGCATTCTGTCATTTTAAGTTATCGGCTCTGGCAAAATAGTTATCATGGAGATAACAACATAATAGGCAAAAAAATACAGCTGAATCAACGACGTTTCACCGTTATTGGTGTCGCTCCTGATGATTTGGTATTACCACAATACAGTGATATTAATGAGGCTGTGTGGATCCCCATGGATATGGATGAAAACTTTGATGTTAAAACATCGAAGAATTTTATGGGAGCCTATAAAGGTATCGTTAGGTTAAAGCAAAATGTCGATTTAGAACAAGTAGGCAAGCAGATAAATAGACTGACCTCTGAAGGTGCTGAACTTTATACTGCCGATATCTCGAAAAATTTCATACTAAAAGCTAAGGTCACCTTGTTTTCGGAATCATTACAGGGGGATAGCGGCACTATTGTTCTGATGTTATTCGTTGGAGTGTTGTTATTAATGGTTATAGCACTTATTAATTTATCTAGCATGCAATTGGCTAAAGCGGTAACAAAAATCAAATCTGTTGCTATTAGTTTTGCTTTTGGTGCGAGTAATAAGCAATTATTGCTGGAGTCATTTAAACATAACTTTTTAGTCGTTGGTTTCGCTGTGATACTTGCATTGTTAATGACGATCAGTAGTTTTACTGTTGTTCAGTCAATGGCTGAAAATTCTATTCAACGCCTAGATACATTAAGTATTAGCTTTAATACCTTATTGTTTTCTGCATTTTTAACCATTTTGATCGCATTGTTGTACTCTTATATTGAATTGAGAGTGGTTAACGAAAAAAACCTTATTAGTAGTTTGCAAAGTAGTGGTAAAGGTGTTGGTAAACAAATGAGTTCGGGTGCAAGCCATATTCTTATCGGCATGCAAATCATGTTTTCTTTCATTGTTTTGGTTGCTGCTAGCCATGTGGCATTAAAAACATTAACAGAAGCATTTCGCGATGATGGTATCAATTCTGATAATAAATGGTCGTTAACGATTAATTACGGCAATATTATTAATAATGCGGAACGTGAAAATATTCACAAGTCCTTACTTATCCAAATGATGAAATTAAATTCTGTGGCAGATGTTAATTCAACCTCTGAAGCGAGAATACCCTTGGCGTTAAATACAAATCCTCTCTACGACGATCAAAATAATTATATCGCTTCTACCCGTAAAATTCATATTGATGCGGGTTATTTACCTTCTTTAGATATAGCTATTATTGGTGATAACTTCAAGCAAGGAGACAGTGAACTCGAAAATTACCCGGTAATTATTAACCAACGTTTAGCTGATGTAATTGCTAAAGATCCAGCTAAGGTTCTAGGTCAAAAAATAACGGCTGATGGCAAAACATTCCATTCAATTATTGGTATAGCTGCTAATACGTATGTACCAGGTGACGCAGGATATGAAGTACATGAAGTTTATGATCCCAGAAAATATAAGAGCTGGCGGCAGTATTCGTTTTTATTAACGGCCAGTGATATGGATGAATTAGAGCAACAAGTTCGTGAACTTATTAGCAAGGTAGATTCAAGGTTAGAGGTCGTTCGTTTGATTCCTATTGAACAGCTGTTCTATCAAAAGCGATCACGTCAAATTATAGCGGCATGGATTTCAATTGTTTTAGCCTCTATTTCTTTGTTAATGGTTTGTCTTGGTCTAAATGGCATAGTTAATTATATGGTGCAAGTTCGTCGCTACGATCTCGGTGTAAAATTGGCTATGGGTGCTGATAACTTGCGTCTACTTAAAGACAGCTTAGGTGAATTAATGCTGCCTGTAACGGTTAGTTTGTTTTTTGCATTTTCATTGAGCTTTTTAGGCTTAGGTTATAGCAAATCACTGCCAGATCTTACCGTAGACGTTAATTGGTTGCTAATTGCCGTTATTTTAGTGTGTTTTGTTTTGATTTCTTTATTGGTGAGTTTTTTCCCTATTCAAAAAATACTTAAGCATGATCCCATTAAAGCACTTCGTAACGAGTAACATTGATGTATAGAGTAAATGCTGTTTTAATTTTGTTCTTGTTGTTTGTTTGTGCGTCAATTAATGCACAATCAGTAACAAACGATAAGGACAAATGGTTATCCTTACTAGAAAATAGTAATGAGGAGCAATTGTATATTTCGCCTAATGGACAAATAACCATAGTATTGCATAAAGTAAAATACCCATTGTTAGCAACGCTTGCACAACCGAGCTTTTCTTTAGCGGGTCTTGAGTTTTATAGTTCAACTACTAGTAGGGTTGATTTAAGGCGTTATAGTCATATTTCTTTGTTGAATGCGCCAGGTAAACCACTGATCATTCGTCCCGAGAGTGGAGTTATTATTGATTATTATTGGGCCCCTGACTCTACTGCTATTGCTTTATTGATAGAAAGCGAACAGGGAATTCATCTTTGGCTATATGAAATTAAAAAACAGCAGCTTAGAAAGTTATCATCTTTAAATTTATCTGCTCGTTTAGGTGGCCGTCATTTACGTTGGTTACCCGATGGTAGCGCAATACTGGCCAAGACTAGTGCAGTGATGAAAAAGCAGCTAAATATAAATATTTTACAGCCTCGGATTGAATCAACAGAGTTAAAAATCAAACAAGGAAGAACGTATAAAAATTTACTTAATACGACTGATAAGCGGCAAAAGTTTAAATCACTTACCTCAGCCCGATTAGTTAAAGTAGATCTGCAAGGAAACCACCATATTTTTGATTCTGCAACCATGATTAAGCATTATGCTATTTCTCCTGATGGTAATTACGTGTTGGTTGAAAGCTTGCCAAGCAAACTTTCTGCTTACATACCTCATAAAAAATGGGGAAGTGAATATCAAATTGTAAGCTTGGTTACAGGGAAGGGTGTTTATCAATTATCGAATTTTGGGGATAAAATAAATTTAAACAAAGCTAAAGATACTGTTCCTAACGGTGCGAGAGGAGTGCAATGGTTGCCGTTTGAAAAATCCACAATTTCTTGGGCTGAGGCAATAGATGATGGCGTTATGGCAACGCCACAAGCAATACATGATGTTGTTTATGAATTACAGAGCCCTTTTGTTGAAAAGAAAAAAGCGCTATTAGAGGTAACATGGCGTTATTATGATCTTATCTGGGGGGGATCTGGTGTTGGAGTGCTACAAGATTGGCGTTATAAAAATAAGGCTCTTTCCACTTTCCTGTTGGTCAGATTTCCAGCATCCTGTAACCCTGTAGATCCAGGGTCAATCTTTGAAATAG
>JABSOJ010000283.1 GCA_013216005.1 Alteromonadaceae bacterium
CCTAACCAGCCAATACGGGGAATATTGTGACTATCGGTTGAGTAAGGCGTAGAGAGGGGCTAAAATTTGAACAATTAAAAATCGAAGCACTCTGCTATCGACACACAAGAGAAAATATCGAAAAGCTTCGCTTTTTCGATTATCAACGTAACCTGGTACGTTCAGTGAAAAGACAATAAACACGGTTTGTTGTTTGACTCACTCCAGAGATTTAAGAGGTTCGCTCCTCGCCAATAACGCAGACTTTCGCGGAGCCCAACCACACCAAAAATAGGAGGATTAAGAGATGAAAACTCGCAAAATCGAGTAATAAGCTAACCCTGTGCCTCGCACAAAATTGCGCTGTTTACTGTACGCATTTTCTTGTAACAGAACCAGTGCCGGACATGTTGTCCATTTTGAACTTTGTCTTTATTTGGCTTTGCCAAAATTCATACGCTTCCAACGTATGATTGACAGTAAAAACTTACCTGATTGGAATAAATCAGTTCAAACAGTTAGCGAAATTACGATGGTTTCTAAGGATAGTTTGGCTTATAGGCTCAAGGGGCTGATGAGCCGTAATAAGGACGGGAGTTTCAGTACACAGGCTAACCGCGCTCACATTTTGGTGCAAGCGGCGAAGCAACTCAAGGAGGGGGGATTTCGGAATATGATACCTGAATCTATTAAGCCTAAGCATGTTGAGTATTTGCTGGGGAAATGGACTGAGCAGGAATTAAGTGCCGGTACGATTAAAAACCGAATGGCGCATGTGCGTTGGTGGGCTGAAAAAGTCGGTAAGTCGTCTATGCTGCCCAAGAGTAATACGGGCATGAATGCTTCGATTGATTTGAATATTGAGCAACGCTCTCTCGTTGCGACGGTGAGCAAAGCCAGAGAGTTAGACGCTGAAAAACTGGCTCAAATTAAGGATAAGTACGTTAAGCTTTCGTTGAAATTGCAAAGGGAATTTGGCTTAAGACGTGAGGAAGCGATTAAATTTACCCCCTCTTACGCCGTTCAAGGCGATAAACTTCAGTTAAAGGCGTCCTGGACAAAGGGCGGCAGAGCGAGAGAGATCCCCATCAGAACTCAAGCACAACGGGCTTTAATTGCCGAAGTTAATGCTTGTGTTGTCAGGGGGGCATTAATTCCCGCTAACCGTAATTATATCAAACAGGTCAATGTTTATAAGGCGGAGACGCAAAAAGTCGGGATGGATTTTAATCATGGTTTGAGGCATTGCTATGCGCAAGCGCGTTATTTGGAGCTTACGGGGTGGAAATGTCCGGTCGAGGGTGGATTGTCTCGGGCTGAGATGACCCGGGAGCAGCGAGAAGTTGATAAAGAGGCCAGACTTACGGTATCGCGTGAGTTAGGCCATACCAGAGAGCAGATCACGAACAGTTATTTAGGGAGTTAAATTATCTCATGGCAGAGAAAATAATGCTTAACGGCAAGTCGGGTTATTTTATTGATGAGGCTGAAATGCTTCAGTTACAGCAAAACATAAAAGTGTTAAATGAGAAGGTGGCTGTCGCTGAAGGCCAATCGAAGTATAAGCTTAAAAAGCTGGCTCAAATCATTGAGCGTAAGGATAAAAAAATAGCACAGTTAATGACTAAAATTAGTAAGTTGGCGAATTTATAAAAAGGAGTTAGTCATGAAAAAATCACCCTATGCGATGTTCGCTTTAGTCGCACCGGTGATCGCAATGTTTGTGATCACTGACAACGGTTTTACGCATACTCTCATTTGGTTACTTAATGATAATGCGACGAGTGAGGATATAATCTCAATGGGGTTTGAACCCCCGACATTCTGGCCGTTAGGGCTGTATTTTGTGTTGATGGTGGCTGCTTGTGTTGCCTTTTCCCGAAGTGAAAAAGTAACGTTAACCCATGGTGTTGAGTGGGGTGCGCTTGCGCTGTCAGTTGTTGCGCTTGGTTTATATGTGACTGATGTTGAACGTTTAGATTTGTTTTTTCATCGATATGGCTTTATCGGTAAGGCTTTGACGATGTTTGCACTTTCCGGAACGGTGGCGCTGGTTGTGCGTATTAAGCCCTGGGATAAATATCAGCAAAAAGACGAAGGGGTAACACTTATGCACCCGTTAATGGCGGTGTTGTTTTGCTTTGCTTTGTTGTGGTTTTCCTGTTTGTGATGGGAAGTTATAAGGAGAATGGATTTTTTTCGTGGGGTTTGTTTTTAGTGATGTCATTGCTTGCCGGTTATTATTTATCAAGGGTTCGCGGTAAAGTCCTCAAGCTTTTAGTGCCGATACAAGTCTTGAGTATTGTTATCTCATTATTTCTGGTGATGTATGGTTTAGATAGGCCAAGCGGTTTGGCTAAATATTTTTACGGTAGTAATCAAATGGGGTATGTCTATTTTTTTGTTGGTATTGCGAGCCTTTTTGCTTTCGTCAAGAACGGGTTGTTTAAACGTTTGGTTAAAATAACGCATCGTCCTGATGGGGTAAGTACTACAGATCGCCCGTCTGTAGGAAATGATGGGGGTAAGCACAATGATACGGCGTCTCGACGTAGGCTCCGTGATGTTTTTGATAAAAGTCAAGATGATAAGGAAGATCAAGGTTTATGGCCGTGGTGGAAAAAGGCGCTTAATGTGTTTGTTGATCTGTCCAGTACCACACCGACGGCAGGGGTTGAATTGGATCAAACGGATTATTTGCTTGAGCCTTCTATTGTCGGGGGCATTCCGGATAAGTTAAGCGATAAAAAAGGTGTGTTTTCAGGGACGCTTTTAGGGAAGGCACTCAATATTACGACACAAGACAGGGCGTTGATCATTGGTCCTCCCGGGACGGGAAAAACGGCGTTTTTGGTGGCTCAGTTATTAATCTGGGCGGAGAGTAAGCGATCGTTTATTTGTCTTGATATGAAGCCTGAAATTTGGGGTATTACCAAAGAGGCTTTGATCAAGCAGGGTTATGATGTCTTTGCTTATAACCCGACTAGCGGTGGTGGTGATCGATATAATCCTTTAGATGATATTGATTCACCTGAGGCGATCGGTGAGTTAACCGCGAATCTTATTGAGGAGCAAGGTGCAGATCATGCGGTGTTTTTTGAAACCGCAAGAGATTTGCTTGATGCGGTGATTAATCATTTAAAAAGTTTGGGTGGCTCGGTGAGTTTACCTGAGGTAAGGGATTATATTAGCGGCTTTAAAGCCAGTGAAATGTTGCTGAAAGATCTCAGAAACTCTGATGATGATATGGCGAGAGAGATCGCCTGTGAATTATCGATGGTGGCTGAAAACGAGCGTTTGTTTGCGTCTATTATTGCATCGTTGAGGACAGGGCTTAAATTTTTAAGATATCCTGCGATCAAGCAGTCGTTAAGTGCTTCTGATTTCTCTTTAAAACAATTTAAAGCACCAAATCGCCCCATTGCTTTATTTTTGCAATTTGAAGAGGGTAAGGCTGAAATGTTACAACGTCTGACCGCTATGATGATCGGTCATATTATGCGGTATATGATAGATAATACGGATAGAGAGGACGTTTTACTGTTGCTGGATGAAATTGGGAATGCGAAGGGGATCAAAGGGCTGGCAAGTAAACTGAATACTATTCGTTCTCGCAAGCTTCCTACCTGGCTTTATTGGCAAAGTTCAACGCAAATGAATGTGTACTCTGAAGATAATGCACAAGGTAAGGAGCTTATTTTTGGTGCGTGTGATTTTGTCGGGGTTTTTCGTCTTAATGATAATGAAACCGCGAAGTATATCAGTGAAAAGATTGGCACTATTCACCGGTTAATGACAAGTCACAGTGCAAGTTATACGACGTCAAGCTCTTCAGGCAGTGGCTCTGGTAGCGGCTCTTATGAAGGGGGGCCTTCAGCGAGTAGTTCTTCGTCTAGTTCTCATGGAATGAATAATCAGAAGACTAAACAGTTACAGGAAGAGGCGGTGATCAAACCTCATGAATTGCAGGAGTTGCCGGATGGTCAAATGGTTTGCATGTATAGGGGTGAGTCCTGGAAAGGGGAGGCAACGCCTTATTACAAAGCCCGTCCTGAGTATAACGGGGTAAAACCCACAGCGGTTAGACCATCGAAAAAGGTTGGTGATGTTTTAAATACTACAGTTCGCCCGTCTTCAGGAAAGCTTGGTATTGCTAAAACTATTCCTGAAACGTTTAAGCCGGTGGTGAAGACCGGACCATCTTACAATCGAGCGGATGTATTGGATCTGTGCGATAAATCAGGATCCATGCCTGAAGCACTGATTGAATTAAGTGAAACGGGAGAGCAGTTTGATATTGAGGATTTGTTTGCTGAGCCAGGAGACGATAAATAATTAACGGAATGGGTGAATAAGCGTAAACAGATCTGTTTGAACCTTTTCAGAGCTTGTGGATGCAAATGATTCTTAGTCTTTTTAACCATTTAGCTAATAATTTAATTTTATCCCTTTTGTTTGTTTTGGGTACATCTTTTGTTTATTTTTTGCTACGATGCTCTTCGTAGTTGTTGGGCGAAAATTAAATTATAGGAAGAGGCTCTTAACTGAACACTATTTTTCTTGAGTTTATTGAACAATCATCGACTCAAAATCAGGTGTTGTCATTCACCTGATTTGTCCTCTTGTTAGATTATTTATTTTAAAGGCAACAAATGAAAAAGTATTATTTATTAGCGCTATTACCTACCATTTTTTATATCAATTCAGTGTCCGCTGAAAATATAAAAATTATTAAAAATTCAGTTTCTGTTGAAAAAGAAAATTATAAGCAAACAGATGATACGGGTGCATATGATATGAATGGAAATCCTATTGAAATTGATAGTACTTCTTTTATTCAAGACGATGTAACAAGAAAAATTTATAGTCCTGATGGTCGTGTTTTTATTAGTAAAGGCACTTATGAATACTGGGATAATTACGGCAATACAATTGTAAAAGATTGTTCAAAAGCTCTTTTGTTTACCGATCCATATGTAGTACCTGATGTTGAAATGGGAGAGCTACCTGGACCAGAATGTTATTTTCAACAAATAGAATATTATCAAGATGGATCGGAATATAAAACTATAAAAAAAAAGTTATTAAATTAAAAAGCAAAACAATACATCCAGAAAAGGAAACATCATCATACAAAGCCTATAACTGCTCTTCATTTTATGGTTATGCCACTCCTATGTCATGGAGTAAAGCAATAACCATTGCAAGCCATGTAGGTCCAACATCCTACAAAATTACTGTAACACCTAAAGGAGACACAGAAGTTTTTTCATGGGTGAAATTTCATGGTAAGAAGAGATGGATTTATTATAAATTTAGAAAGTCAGCAAACTTTACAACCGGAAATTTTGCTGCTCCTATTGAAATTTCATTTAATGGCATTCCATTTGGCTCAGTGGTAACAGGTAATATATGTTAGCTTGCATTAATACATAGATTTAATATTTTAGTTTTGTTCCTAATAGGGTCGAGCACCTAAAATTACATTTACTAAAAAACCCCCCGTTTAGTCATACGGGGGTAAAGTCTTTTCAAACTCCTGACCTTTGCTATTACTCAAAAGTTGGTTTTTGTCTTTTCTTTTTAACTCTTTGAGAACCAAGAAAACATTAAGGCAATATCGTTAGTTGAGGTGGATGCCCCAATAAATTTCCAAATATTTAACATTGATCCGATTGATTGAAATTAACATTGATATCCCACGCATAAAAATATTATTGTGGTTGTTTAAGTCAAAAAATTTATCTCT
>JABSOJ010000284.1 GCA_013216005.1 Alteromonadaceae bacterium
ACTACGACTTTATACAAACTTTAATTTGATGGATGAATAACTAATGATATCCGTCGATTTAAAAGAACTACACCCATTTAGAACAACTTCAAAATTCAGAGTGTGCCTGGATCAAATATTGGGCAGAAATTGAAGGTGAATCAAAGTTAGATGAATATAAAAGTACGGTTAATCAATATATTGAAAGCCAGAAAGCATTCGGTCGATTTCCACGGAAAGTCGAAAAAATGCAAGATTATTATACCAATATAAATGACCAGCTAACCTACATAAACAGCAGAAATACAATGATCAGCTTTTTAACACTTGTGGCTCACATGTTTTTTATTGTTTGTCTGGTTAATGCGGTGAGTATTTTATTAGCTAAGTTTATGCGCCGCTCTAAAGAAGTGAGTTTACGACGGGCATTAGGTGCGAAGAAGTGGGTGATTATGTATCAACACTTACTCGAAGTGATCATTATTGGTTTTACGGGTGGCGTATTTGGTATTGTTTTGACGTATTTTGGTTTGCAGGGAATGATGCAAATTCGCTTGTATTCATCAGACTACACGATAATGGCTAAAGATTTGTTGCCATATTATCAGCTTGATTGGTCAATGATTGCGGTAGCCTTTTTAGTCGCAATTTGTAGCACCGTTATTGTTGCTTTATATCCGATTTGGCGCATTTGTAATGTTTCACCAGCGAGTCAATTGAAAGCACAATAAAAGACTATTTTGTTTTTGTTTTAATAGTTTTTGAAACATATTTTTATAATAGAGGAAGTTAAAATGAAGAGTTTGATACGGGGTAAAGGATTGGCAATTGTACTGTTTATGTGCAGTTACACTGGCATATATTCGTTAGTGAACATTACCTCGTTTGATACCGCACTGAAAACAGTAGAAATGCTTCATGATATCGGATTAATTAGTCACGATTCTGATAAGCAACAAGACTATGTGCATCAATCACAAACTTTTAATAACTTTCAAGCAATACAAGCTTATTAAGTCAAGCCGAAAGGTTAACTTTAGTAGGTAGATACGATGGAAATTAGACCAATATTACTCAGTTTAAAACACAATAAAGCAATTGCTTTGTTAATTATTATTCAAGTTGCATTAACGGTTGGAGTCCTAAGTACGTCAATATTAAACACAGTGGCCATGTTAAAAGAGTGGAATTTACCCTCAGGTATTCCACATGAAAACATTATTTCAGTAGTACCGGAATTTTATGATGATTCAATTGATGTGCGTCAATCAGTAATAGATGATATTGAGCGCATAAAGCAACTAGACGGCGTGATTGATATTACGCCTGTGAGTGAACGTCCTTTTGATGCGCAGCGAGTTGTTAATGTTTATTTAGAATCAGGTGAAGAAGCACAAGCTTTTCAAACTAATATTTTTGACAGCAATGTTGCTGGTCCACGAGTATTGGATTTAACATTAATATCAGGTCGTTTCTTTGATGAGAATGAAGTTTTATTTGGCTCTGCAAATGAGTTGAAACAATCTAATTCGGTAGTTATGATCAGTGAGCAAATGGCTGAGGCTTTATTTAATGATGAATCTGCCGTTGGTAAAACATTATGGTTGGAAAAAGGAGCAAAGCCAGCAAGAATTAATGGTGTTTACAGTAATTTCATGAATGGCGAGCGTCTTAACGGAGATGGACAATCTTATCGTACGGTTTTACGTCCTCAAGTAACGTGGAGCAATAATGTTGATCATAATTACCTTATACGGGTTGAACCAGGATTAGCGCCGGGTATGTTAGACACCATCAGTAATGCTTTTTATACAACACCAGGTCGTTATCTTAATCGTGTTGAAGTATTAACCCGTACGCAAAAACGTATGTATGATGGCCGGGGTAGTAGTGCACTGATATTTTTGGTAATAAGCGCGGTTTTAGTGTTAATAACAGCGTTTGGTATGGCAGGCTTAGTTTCATTCTTAGTAACACAACGTAAGAAACAAATTGGCATCCGTCGAGCGTTAGGTGCCACCAAGTGGCATGTAATTCGATACTTTTTGTTAGAAAATGCGATAGTGACATTTATTGGTTTGATAATTGGTATGTTAATCAGCTTATTTTTGGTGTTAGATATTACTCAAGGCAGCGGCACTGACTTTTTGCAAGTAGGTTATATTTTTGCTACCGCATTCTTCTTGTTGGTTGTTAACTTGATGGCTGTATATTTACCTGCCAGACGTGCCGCAAATATTGCACCAGCGATTGTTACTCGGTCAGCTTAGGATGTATTATACCCAAGTAGTTTGGCTATTAGTTTGCTAGTAGTTTGGCTTCGCTTTTCTGCGACCTCGTTTCAGGTCGAAAACTAAATAGTGTCTGAACGGAAATCCTGAAAGCCTTATTTTACGGGGTATTCAAGCAATATTGCAAAACGAAGATTTTGTTATTTTTGGCTAAAAACGGCCAAAACGCTTAAATCTACATCAATACCGACTGATTAGCTTAAATCTTCGTTTTGAATTAATCGCTACAGCCCATGTGTAGCAATGGCTATTGACTTTTCGTTCGGGCACTAAATAGAATTTTAAATATAAGAGTTAATAATGAAATCAAAAATTCTGGTCATTGATGACAACCATGATATCGCTCATGCATTACAGGTTTTATTTACCTTAAATCATATGGACTGTATTTGTGCTTATACGCCAGAAGAAGGCCTGCAGTTATTACAGCAACAGTCTTTTGATTTAGTCGTGCAAGATATGAATTTTACGGCTGACACAACATCAGGAGAAGAAGGGTTAACGCTTTTTAATAATATCAGCGAAATTCATGCAGATATTCCTGTTATTTTGATCACTGCCTGGACGCATTTGGAAACAGCGATTGAGTTAGTGAAATCAGGTGCGGCCGATTATCTGGCCAAACCCTGGGATGACGATAAGTTAATGGTAACAAGCAATAACTTATTAGAGCTCAGTGAATTACAACGTCAACAGAGTAAAACAGCTGCTAAAAAACGTCAGCAGCATTTTGCGTTAGAACAAAAATTTGATTTATGTGGCATACAATTTCGAAGTGATGCAATGTTGCAGTTATTACAGGTGGCAACACAAGTTGCTGTGGCAGATGTACCTGTATTGGTTGTTGGACCTAACGGTGCAGGTAAAGAAAAAATTGCCGAAATTATTCAGGCTAATTCCAGTTGTAAAACCAAACCTTATGTTTGTGTAAATGTTGGTGCATTGTCGGCTGATTTGTTAGAAGCTGAACTTTTCGGTGCCGAAGCCGGTGCTTATACCGGTGCAACCAAGCGGCGTATTGGACGTTTTGAACGTGCAGACGGCGGTACATTATTTCTTGATGAAATTGGTAATTTACCGATGGCGGGACAAGTTAAGTTGTTAAGGGTATTAGAAACTGGCGAGTTTGAGCGAATTGGTGGTAGTGAAACGATTAAGGTAAAAGTGCGTATTATCAGTGCGACTAATGCTGATATTCCTGCAGCGATTGAAGCTGGTTTATTCAGAGAAGATTTGTATTATCGTTTAAATGTTATTGAGTTAAAATTACCGCCATTGTCTGAAAGAAAAGATGATATTTTACCTTTAGTTAACAAATTTCTAGCGGGTGAATTCAGCTTAGATGAAGAAAGCATGCAGTTAATTCGGCATTATCATTGGCCGGGTAACGTTCGGGAATTACTGAATGTGATCACCCGTGCGAAATTATTATCTCCTGATAAAGTTATTACCCCGGAATATTTAGCTATTGAGCTTAAAAAGAAGCAGATAGAAATAGTTAAAGAAGAAGTGACTGAGGAAGATATTATGACTGCCATAACCCAGTGCAATGGGGTTATTTCAGAGGCTGCACGTTCATTGGGTCTTAGTCGTTCAGCGCTTTATCGCCGTATGAAAAAGTTTAACATCTCTTATTAAAGTGTGGTTTTTAATCAGACTTCTCTAAGCAATGTTTTAAGCTTAGTTTTAAGTAAAGAGTTGTTGAGCAAATCGTTGTAGAATATGGCTTTTAGTCACTAATTTTTCCTGGGTCAAAGATGCAGAAACCTTCATTGCAATTTAAATTGTTGTCTAATATTTCTTTAGTGCTGGTATTCCAATCGGCCATGTTCTTTTTGGCAATGACCTTTGAACTTTCTCCTTTGTGGATGATCCCGCTTACTTTATTTATCTCAATCGTTATATTGAGGATTTTTATTGCTCAATTTTTACATCCGATCAGAGATGTTATGGTGGCTTTAGAGGGGGGGTTAACGCTTTTAAAGATAAAGATTTTGGTGTCACTATTAAAAATGATGAATATCGGGAGTTTTCGCTAATAATCGATGCCTATAATGAGTTAGCAAAGATACTTCGGGACGAACGTATGGCGATTTATCAACGAGAATTGTTATTAGATACTGTTATACAGGCGACACCGGTCGCATTGATATTAACGAATGATAAGAGTCATATTGTTTGGCTCTGTTGTAGATAATTGTTGTCCCTTCAAATGGAATTAAACTCAACCCTTATATCTAGGACTCTGTGACTAATTCTCGTTAAAAAACCAATTTATCGCCTAACCCTTTAAAAATAGGGGATTCATCGAGGGACAACAGTATTATGGAACAGAGCCTATTGTTTATACTCGATTCCGCAGTTTTTATAGGGAAACTTTAGATTGACATATAAATAAATATATAATTGGAGGTACCAGTCTCCTGCTATGGCTCCTGGATCAAGTTCAACAAGATACAATCAACACCACAGCAGCAGGCTGGTGTACTAATATTAGCTTTAATTCACGTTTATTTGTAATTTTTTTATGTTTGTTCGACCATTACCTATTGTCAATGAATTCTTTGAGAGCTTAGATGCTTCCCTTTTAAAGATTGAACCAACAGCTAAACTTACATCATTTCAAAAAGTTGGGCTTACTCTCATTATTATGGGGATCTTCGTCACAGGTCAGCTTAATTGGGATGCTTTTGAACGCAGAAGTTTAAAAAAAGTCAAATCCAGTCGATTACGTTGGCTGGTCAATCACGCGAAAATCCCATGGCAGTACCTGCTTCAAGCCAGTATTAGAAATATACTCAAGCACTATCAAATTACTGGGGGTGTTTTATCTATTGATGATACAGATAAAAAACGGGCAAAAAAGACCTCTAGAATTGCAGGGGCGCATAAAATCAAAGACAAAGCTTCTGGTGGTTATGTTAACGGACAAGAATTGATCTTTATGGTATTAGTCACCGATATTGCCACGTTTCCTGTCGGTTTTCGGTTCTATACACCTGATCCCGTACTTTCAGCTTGGCGTAAAGAAGATAAACAACTGAAACGAAAGGGCGTTTCAGCTAAAAATAGGCCACGTCGCCCGAATGATAACCGAGAGGCATATCCCACCAAACAAATGCTGGCATTAGAAATGCTCCGTGAATTTGTCGCTGCGTTTCCAACGTTCAATATCAAAGGCGTACTGGCAGATGCCTTATATGGCACGGGCGAATTTATGGATAAAGCTGCAGCTATTACTGATGGTGCACAAGTCGTCAGTCAATCCTACATTCCGTACAATTTTATAAAAATTAAATAATTAAAAATAACCTTAATAACATGTAGTTAAGCGGATTTTTATATAAAGTTCGAAAATTGACCAATTATGGCAATTTTAAATAAACTTATATTTATCAATTAATTATAAAACACACAAATACATGGCTACATTTTATGACTTTT
>JABSOJ010000285.1 GCA_013216005.1 Alteromonadaceae bacterium
AAACCAATTTATCGCCTAACCCTTTAAAAATAGGGGATTCATCGAGGGACAACAGTATTATGGAACAGAGCCTCTTATTTATAGAAGTAGGCATTTTTCAAGGTCAGCATAAAAAATATATAAATGAATTATTCCTGTTTAGTAAAGAAGTTTAGTACTTAAGTTCAGTAACTCGGTTCAGAAATTAACACACTATTCTGAATAGGACTGTATAAAAAGGATAAAACAGTGAAAGAACAATTGATTAAACTTCATGTGTTATTGAATAAAACTAAGCAAGCTGATTTTCTGGCACCCTTTCTATTACGGATGTATTTAGTCCCTGTTTTTTGGATGGCAGGGACAAGAAAAATAGAGGGTTTTGATAATATTGTCGAGTGGTTTGGAAATACAGAATGGGGGCTTGGATTACCTTTTCCTTTACTGATGGCTTTTTTAGCGATAGCTACTGAATTTTTTGGCGCAATTGCGCTCTTCTTTGGGCTTGCTGTTAGATGGTTTTCTATTCCATTAATGATAACAATGGCTGTAGCCGCAGGAACGGTTCATTGGGAAAATGGTTGGCAAGCCATCACTGATCCGGGCGCACCATTTGCTACAGAGAGAGTTGTCGAAGCATCTGAAAAGCTGGTTATCGTTAAAGAATTAATTCAAGAACATGCGGATTACGATTATATAACGTCTACTGGTAGTATTGTGATGCTCAATAATGGTATTGAATTTTCTGTGACTTATTTTGTTATGCTTTTAGCGCTTTTATTTATGGGGGCAGGGCGTTATGTCAGTGTTGATTATTGGGTTGAGCGTAATTTGTATAAGGGACGAAAATAATTTACCTTTTGTTTTGAGTCGTTCAGGTATCTTACTAAGTTCTTTGACTATATTAGTTGGTTGATCTTCAAAATAAAGCTAAAATAGCAAATCAACTAATTTACCTAGTCATTGCGAGACTTAATGCCTTCATCATTATCAAAAGAAACAACAACTTGGCAGGATTTTAAACGGTTAATGGGGTTTGCCAAGCCTTATAAAAGTGGTTTCATCGTTGCAATTATTGGTATGCTTGGTTATGCAAGCATTGATGCTTATGTGTTTTCTATGCTGCAACCTTTAATTGATGAAGGTTTAACGGGGAAAAATGCGGAGTTTATGAAATGGGCGCCGCTTTTTATTCTTGTTACGTTTGTACTGCGCGGTATTTGTCATTTTTTGGGAAATTACTGTCTGGCTTGGGTCGGTAATAATGTTGTTGCAGATCTAAGGCAAACCGTTTTTGAACATATTATGAGAATGTCAGTTACTTTTCATGATAAAGAATCAACCGGTAGTTTAATTTCTAAGTTAACTTACGATAGCGAACAAGTTCTACAGGCAACCAGTAAAGCATTACTCACCTTGGTTCAGCAAGGGGCATTTGTTTGCGGTTTACTTATCGTTATGTTTTATAGCAGTTGGCAGTTATCACTGATATTTCTAATTATAACTCCTTTTATTGCCGTGATTGTTTCTGGAGTTTCGGGTCGGTTCCGTAAAATCAGTAAAAATATTCAAGGGGCAATGGGGCAGGTTACCAGTGCCGCTGAGCAAGTATTTAATGGCCATAAAGTGGTATTGACTTTTGGTGGACAAACACGTGAATTTGAACGTTTTGCAAAAATAAATAAACATAATCGTCAGCAACGTATGAAAATGGTCGCCACTAAGGCTTTTAGTGTTCCATTTATTCAGGTTATTGCTTCTTTTGCCTTGGCGCTTGTTTTCTTTGTTGTCAATTTAGACAGCATGAAAGATAGTTTAACCCCCGGTAGCTTCACAACAGTATTAATGACAATGGTCATGTTACTCAGACCCCTGAAATTATTAACAACGGTTAATAGCGAATTTCAAAATGGCATGGCGGCATCTTCCAGTATTTTTAATGTGCTGGATAAAGCGACAGAAAAAGATTCAGGCCAGCAATTAATCGACAGAGCCAAAGGTCAGCTTGCTTTTAAACAGGTAAGTTTTACGTATGCTGGCAGCGACAAAATGGCGTTGGATAATGTTTCATTTACAGCTGAACCTGGTGAAACTATAGCCTTTGTCGGACGTTCAGGCAGTGGAAAATCAACAGCGAGTTCATTGTTACTTAGGTTTTATGACGTCACCGATGGTGAGGTGCAAATTGACGGAATAAATATCGAGGAATATCAATTAAAAAGTTTACGCCACCAATTTGCTTATGTATCCCAACAAGTGGTGTTATTTAATGATACCGTAGCCAATAATATTGCTTACGGTAAACCTGATGCAAGCCGTGATGAAATTATTGCTGCGGCTAAAAGTGCACACGTAATGGAATTTGTTGAAGATAAACCGGATGGGCTTGATACTGTTATTGGCGAGAACGGAGCAAATCTTTCGGGTGGTCAAAGACAACGTATTGCAATTGCGCGGGCATTACTGTGTGATGCACCATTTTTAATTTTAGATGAAGCGACAAGTGCGCTTGATACCGAATCTGAACGCCATATTCAAGATGCTTTACAAGTTTTACAACAAAATCGAACCAGTATTGTTATTGCCCATCGTTTATCTACGATTGAAAATGCTGACAAGATTATTGTGATGGAGCAGGGCAGAATTGTTGAGCAGGGGGATCATCAATCGTTATTGGCAAAAAATGGCACTTATGCGAAATTGCACAATTTTGAATTCGTCGAAGAAGATTCGAATAGGCAAGCATCATCCAGCTCAAATTTAAGCAACAGTGAACCAAGCAGCACTGAACCAAGCACTAAACCAAGAAATCATGAACAAAGTGCAGGCTAGTAAATAATTATGCGATTGATCGAAAAAATATGGTTTCAAGGTCATCAGGCTAAATGGTTTGTTATCCCTTTATTAATTCCATTAACTGTTTTATTTTGGTTATTGTCATTATTACGTCGTCTATTTTATTCCTGTGGCGTATTTCAGTCTTTTACCGTGACAAAACCTGTTATTGTGGTCGGAAATATTGGTGTTGGTGGTAATGGAAAAACGCCACTTGTACTTTTTTTGGTTGAGCAATGTCGGCAACAAGGGTTAACTCCCGGAGTGATCAGCCGTGGTTATGGCGGAAAAGCGCCCAATTACCCGTATTTGGTTAATGAAAGAAGCACCACGAAAGAAGCTGGTGATGAACCAATATTAATTTATCAACGTTGTCAGGTGCCTGTGTGCCTGGGCTCTGATCGTGTTGCCAGTGCAAAAAAATTAATTGACCAGGGTTGTGATATTATAATAACAGATGATGGTTTACAGCATTATCGCTTAGCCCGTGATATTGAGATAATTGTGGTTGATGGTAAAAGGCGTTTCGGTAATGGTTTTTTATTGCCCGCTGGACCGTTGCGTGAAGGTAAATGGCGTTTAAATAAAGCGGACTTTGTGGTTTTAAATGCCATAAAAGAAAAAGCCGGCAATACTCAGGCCTTTGTGGATGATGAGCAGTACAATGATAAACAGTTGAGCATGACTTTATTTGCCAAGGTTGTTTGTAACTTAGTCAGTGGTGAGCAAGTTGCTTTGTCGCAATTTATCAAGGTAAATAAAAAGGTTAATGCTATTGCGGGAATAGGAGATCCTCAACGTTTTTTCACAACGTTAGAAAACAATAATTTTGTCCTTGAAAACCAAGTGGGATTTGTTGATCATCATGAATTTGAAAGAGATGACTTTGCAGCTTTTACCATTGAACACCCTTTATTGATGACGGAAAAAGACGCAGTAAAATGCCAGTCATTTGCAGAGTCAAACTGGTGGTATCTTCCTGTTGATGCTGAGTTTTCTAAAACAGATACTAAAGCATTTACGGACAAAATTAACCAAGTAATAAATTCAAATTCTTAAAGTAAATTTAAAGAATAAAATTAACTAACATAAACAAAACTAACATAAACAAAAGTAATATAAACATAGTAGAGATTAAATTATGGCATTTGATACAAAACTAATGGAAATACTGGCTTGCCCGGTATGTAAAGGGAAACTTGATTATGACAAAGCGCAGCAGGAACTTATTTGTAAGTTTGACCGTTTAGCATATTCAATAGATAACGGCATTCCTGTGTTATTAGAAAATGAAGCCAGACGATTAGTGTTGGATGAAGAAAACACTGAACAAGAAAGTTAACACTTATTTGCTCATTTAGCAGGTTATTTGGTTTCAGGTTTTCGGTTAAAATTTAAGTGTTCAGGTTTGTTTTGGTATGGGTATGGGATGGGTTTGGGCTTAGGTTTAGGTTTAGGTTTGGGTTTGGGTTTAAGTCTTTAAGCGATTAAATTAAGGTTGAAGTATGTCATTTATTGTTGTTATTCCGGCTAGATATGAGTCCTCCCGATTACCCGGAAAAGTATTGGCTGATATTCAAGGCAAGCCGATGATCCAGTGGGTTGTTGAAAAAGCTAATTTGAGTGGTGCTCGAAAGGTCATTGTTGCGACAGATAACGACGAAGTTGCCGCTGTGGTGAATAGTTTTGGTGGCGAAGTTTGTAAAACACGCGCAGATCATCAATCAGGCACAGAAAGATTAGCCGAAGTGATGGAGATTTATCAATTTGACGATAATGAAATTATTGTCAATGTACAAGGTGATGAACCTTTTATACCGCCTGAGAACATTGCTCAAGTAGCTAAAAATTTAGCATCACAAACACAAACTAAGCTTCAGCAACAAGCAAGAATGGCGACGCTATCGATTAAAATTAACAATGTTGAAGAGGCACTTAATCCAAATGCTGTGAAGGTGTTATGCGATAAGAATGGTTATGCTTTGTACTTTAGTCGAGCGACGATCCCTTACGACAGAGGACGTTTTTTAAATAATAAATCTATTGAGCATATTGGCGATTATTACCTTCGCCATGTAGGTATTTACGCCTACAGGGCAAGTTTTATTAAAGATTATGTTAGCTGGCCAGCCAGTGAACTAGAACAAATAGAAGCGTTAGAACAATTAAGAGTTTTGTGGCACGGTGAGAAAATTCATGTTGATGTTGCCAGTACTCATGTTCCTGTTGAAGGTGTGGATACGCCAGAAGACCTAGTTAAAGCCAGAGCTTACGCTGCTTCTTTGTGAGCAACAAACATTAGAAAAGTCCCGTAGGGTGGGTTAGCCAAAGGCGTAACCCACCAAATAACTCCAAAGTTCTTTTTATCCAAAAAATAATTAAAAAAATCAAAGCAAAAGCAAAATCATTAGCGTATTTTTCTCTGTAATATTCGTCCTCCCCTTATTTTCTTACAATGTAACTGACATTCCGCACCACTTTTAAGAATAAATCTGTCGATAGGTTTTCCCCAGACAATCAATTATTGTTTGCTGTCGTTCTTTCAGGTTAACTACTATTTGAGTTTTATCCTCTATCGTTAAAACAGTAACACCCTGAAAACATTGAAATACCCAACGAGCAGTTGGTCGTTGATATGGTTTCTTTTTCATATCAGGAAAATAGCGGTTTTGCTCTTTGAGTTGTTGTCGTATTTCATGCTCTAAAGCGGCGTAAACCATCAAACATGTTGTCATCACCATTAATAATGCTTCGATACGTTCAGGTTTTTTAAGATAAATTGCACTGGTTAAAAAATCGGGGCTTTTTAAAAATCTAAATCCTTTTTCGGCACTGACCATATAGGCTAAATTAGGGTTACAGTTCAACAATGTTTTATGTTAATTTACATGAGTTCAAA
>JABSOJ010000286.1 GCA_013216005.1 Alteromonadaceae bacterium
AATAGCTTGGGTATAAGGTATACCCTAATTCAGAATACTGACAGGTTCAGTTTCTTTCGCTTTGCCTTGATTAATAGAAATTTCTACCCGACGATTTCTACGCCGATTCAGCGCATTGGTGTTAGGCACCAGCGGTCGTGTCTCAGCATGGCCAACGACCAGTATTCTAGAATGGTTCAAGTCTTTCACCGTAGTTAAAATATGCGTTATCGCCACAGCCCTTTTACTGGATAAATCCCAATTAGAAGCATAAATCTCATTTGAAATACCTTGATTATCGGTATGACCAGACACCATTATTTCACCGGGAATAGTCACTAATAGTTCACCAATTGCACGAATAATAGGTTTAAATTGTGGTTGTAAAAATGCAGAGCCCGCAGGAAAAGAGCCATTTTCACGAATACGGATCACTATTTGCTGCCCTAAAGACTCTAACTCAATTGCGCCATCTTGTATTTGCTGTTCTAATTGTTGGGCTATTTTCTTAATCAATTCATCCATTCGATCTTGTTGAGCTTGTTCCTCTGCATCACTGGCTGATTGCGTTGCCTGTGCTGACTGCAAATCATCCGTGCTTTGTGATTGACCGCCACGCTCTTCGCCTCTCTGATCTTGACGACCACCAGCCGAAGTTTCATCACCCGCCTGAAATTCCAAAGTTTGCTGTGTCATTTCTGTGGTTTGCTGTTCAATAATTTCAATCGGGGTAGGTTCAGGTTTGCCGGGACGAAATTCCTGAGCAATAATACTCGTGCCTTTTGGAATATCTTTTACTTCAATTTTGTTTTGCACACCAAAAGCAAACTTCATTGAACCGGCTATTTGTTTAAATTTTAAAACATCCATTTCAGAAAAAGATAACAACAAAACAAAAAAGCACATTAATAAAGACATTAAATCAGCAAAAGTTCCCATCCACGCAGGTAAACCGGGGGGAGGACATTTACATTCATCTAAACCATCAGACATGATTTACTCCCATTATTCATCCGTTGTATTGATAACGCGTTTACTTTCAGCCAAATAATTTTTCAATAACCCTTCAATAACTCTGGGATTTTGACCATCTTGAATACCCAACACAGCATCTAAAATAAGTTGTTGATTCATTTTCTCTTCAGCTACCCGCAGCTTTAATTTATTTGCTAAAGGAATAGCGATAACATTCGCTAAAAAGGCACCGTAAAGCGTTGTTAACAAGGCCACCGCCATTGCAGGACCAATTGATTTTGGATCATCCATATTCGATAACATCGCAACAAGACCAATAAGCGTACCTATCATGCCCATTGCAGGAGCAACCTCTCCCAAAGCCGTCAGCATACCAATGCCGGTTTCATGTCGTTCTGTTGTTAATGAAATATCTTTTTGCAATGTTCCCCTGACCACATCTGCATCATGGCCATCAACTAACATATCAACACCTTTTTGCATAAAAGAATTAGAAATTTCAGCTTCTTCAAGTGCTAAAAAACCACCTTTACGGGCTGCGTCAGCCATATCAACCGCTTTTTCAATTAATTCTTCTGGTTTTTCCAGCTTAAATAAAAATGCCTTCGCTATAATTTTACCAATACCAAAAAACTGTCCTATATTGTAATTTGACATCACTACAAATGAAGATCCTCCAAAAACAATGATCATAGACTGTGTATCAACAAACATCGCAAAATCACCCGATAATATCATTGCCGTAATGAGTAATCCTATAGCTCCTAACACACCTACTATTGTCGCTAAATCCACAAAAAACTCCCGTTAACATGTGCAGTACCTAATGATAATACATTAAAATAAAAGATACGCGAATAGTATAATTTCTTCACTCTCTATATTATCGCCCAGCCAGTCAATTACTTAACCCTGAAATAAAACTATTTTTTCTCTTTAGCCAATTGACCCCAGCGTCAAGCTAGGGTAAGTTTGCGCCTAGGTAATTCATCCAAACTGCGACAGGTCCATGGCCAAGAAAAAAATAGAAAATTTAAGCTTTGAAGAATCATTGACTGAATTAGAAAATATAGTTCACAATCTGGAGCAGGGAGAACTCAGTTTAGAAGAATCAATGACTTTGTTTGAACGTGGCTTGAACCTTAGTCAAAGCAGTCAGGTGAAACTTCAGGATGCTGAACAAAAAGTTAAAATTTTGCTAGAAAAAAATGGTGAAATGCAACTGGAAAACTTTCAATTATCTCAGAGTTCTGATTCGTGAATAACCTAGTAAATTTACAACGTTATCAAATACGTATTAATCGATTGTTAGCGGATAAACTAGCTCAACTCCCGGTGAACGATCCAAAACTTTTAGAGGCAATGCAGTACGGATTGCTGATAGGCGGCAAACGTATGCGCCCGTATTTAACCTATATTACCGGTGACATGCTTGAACTGGACAGCAATGATATGGATGGTATTGCTGCTGCATTGGAATGTATTCACGCTTATTCTTTATTGCACGATGATTTACCTGCAATGGATAATGACGACCTTCGTCGGGGAAAACCAACTTGCCACAGAGCATTTGACGAAGCAACGGCAATATTAGCGGGTGATAGCTTGCAAACTCTGGCATTTGATATTCTCGCCCATCATAATTTTTCTACCGGTATTGAAAACAAACGCATTACATTAATTAAACATTTAGTGAATGCTTCTGGTTATCAGGGTATGTGTGGCGGACAAGCACTCGATTTATCAGCAACTAACCAGTCGATATCATTAGCGCAATTAGAAAGGTTACACTCACTGAAAACTGGCGCATTATTAAAAGCTTCTGTGCTGATGGCTGCTGAATGCAGTGACAAAATCACAGAAGACGAAAAACAAAAACTTGAGCAATACGCTCAGTCAGTTGGATTAGCGTATCAAGTAAGAGATGACATTATTGATATTACATCCAGTGATGAAGAATTAGGAAAACCGGCAGGATCAGATATAACCGCTAATAAAAGTACCTACCCTGCATTGCTTGGTTTGCAAGGAGCAAAAGAAAAAACTGAAAACTTATATCAACAAGCACTTCAAGCTTTGTCTAGTTTGTCCTACAATACGCAAAATTTATCCAACTTTGCTTCTTTTATTGTGAATCGCACTAGTTAATTATTAAATGTTGTCTAACATTTAATGCTTGAATAGAAAATATTAACAAAAAAGAATTACAAACCAAAAGTTACCCTAATAATAATTATGACCATACATCTTGCTGATTACCCTTTACTCTCCAAAATTGATACGCCGCATGATTTGCGAAAATTAAATAAAGATCAATTGCCTCAAGCCAGCGACGAGTTACGCAACTTTTTATTAAATTCAGTCAGTAAGAGCAGTGGCCATTTTGCCTCCGGATTAGGGACAATAGAATTAACGGTTGCATTGCATTATGTTTACAACACGCCGTTTGATCAATTAATTTGGGATGTCGGACATCAAGCCTATCCCCATAAAATATTAACGGGCCGTCGTGACCAACTGCACACCATACGACAAAAAGATGGCTTACATCCTTTTCCCTGGCGTGAAGAAAGCGAATATGACGTTTTAAGTGTAGGTCATTCAAGTACCTCAATTTCAGCGGCATTGGGCATGGCAGTAGCGGCCAAAAAACAGGGTAATAATAAAAAAGTCGTCGCCGTTATTGGTGACGGTGCAATGACCGCAGGCATGGCCTTTGAAGCGCTTAATCACGCTGGTGATATTAAAAGTGATATGCTGGTTGTCCTCAATGATAATGAAATGTCTATTTCAGAAAATGTCGGCGCATTAAACAATCATCTTGCTAAAATGCTTTCAGGCAGCTTGTATACTGGTCTTAAAGAAAGCAGTAAACGTATTCTTAATAATCTTGGGCCAATTAAAGAACTGGCCAGCCGCGCAGAAGAACATTTAAAAGGCATGGTAGTACCGAGTACTTTTTTCGAAGAGCTGGGTTTTAATTACATTGGTCCTATTGATGGCCATGATGTTAAAGGCTTAGTTGAAACTATCGGAAATATGCGTAACTTGAATGGTCCGCAAATACTGCACGTGATCACCAAAAAAGGTAAGGGATATCATGCTGCCGAGCAGGACCCGATCAAATACCATGCAGTGCCTAAATTTAATCCCGCAGATAAAAATTTACCTAAAGCTAAACCAAGTTTACCAACCTATTCACAAATTTTCGGTGACTGGCTATGTAAAACAGCTGAAGCAGACAACACTTTAGTGGCAATAACACCCGCCATGCGTGAAGGCTCTGGTATGGTTGAATTCAGCCAACGCTTCCCCGATCAATATTTTGATGTCGCAATTGCTGAACAACACGCCATAACTTATGCTGCTGGCCTTGCAATTGGCGGTTATAACCCGGTAGTTGCTATTTACTCCAGCTTTTTACAACGCGGCTACGATCAATTAATTCATGATGTTGCCATTCAAAATCTACCCGTATTATTCGCTATCGACCGGGCGGGTGTTGTAGGCGCTGATGGTTCAACCCACCAAGGTACATTTGACTTAAGTTTTTTACGATGCATTCCCAACATGATAATTATGGCCCCGTCAGACGAACGTGAATGCCAACTCATGTTAAATACCGGCTATCAACTAAAACGTCCGGCGGCGGTACGTTACCCTCGTGGCAGTGGTACAGGTGTCAAACTACCTGAAATTCATGAAACAATTGAATTAGGTAAAGCACGCATTATTAATAAAGTAACTAATCAAGTTAATGATAAAAAACAAAACATCGCACTATTAAATTTTGGTACTTTACTGACCGAAACAAAAAAAGCAGCTAAAGCCCTTAATGCCACAATTGTCGATATGCGCTTTGTTAAACCGCTGGACGAAAGTTTAATTACAGAACTTGTTCAAACTCACCAAACCTTAGTAACCATTGAAGATAACGTTATTGCTGGTGGTGCAGGCTCTGCGGTAAATGAATTAATATTAAGTAAAGCAATTGCCGTTAAAATTCTTAATATTGGTGTGCCTGATACTTTTATTAAACATGGTACTCAAGACGAAATGCATCAGGAACTAGGATTATACTGTGAAGGTATAGTGACAAAAATAAACGCATTCTTGAATTTATAGCGTTAACTAAACTTTTTTTTAATATCGGTATGATCTTAATGGTAAAACCAGCATATTAAAATTAGCTTTTTACTAGCTATCAGGTTAGGCTTTTAACAGTTAGATTTAGATAATAACAAAGGAATATAAATGAAAATTTCTGATGACATTCATAATTACTATGAAAAACTGGTCGTTAAACAATTTACTGCAATGAAAATTGATGATACTTATGATACTGATTTCGTGGCTGATTTAACTTGCGTGGTACTTAACCAATTACCAACACGTTATATAAGACACGAAGTAGACATGGCCTTTTATTTATCCCCATCAGAACGATTCGAAATGGAAAACAAAGTAAATAAAGCAATTAGCAGATCACTGGAATTTATGAAAAAACATAAATTGTGATCATAAAACCCTAAGTTCTACCTGATTAAAAGATAAACAGGTTTTTAAGTACATTCTCCACCTGTTTATCTCTTCTGGATTTTTAATCCTTTCCCAACTAATCTTTCACTCACATCCTCAAATTAAGTGCTAATATAAATGCTAATGCATGTAGATTGGCAATAATTAGTGCCTGAACGGAAAGTCTACATGTCTTATTACGTATGGGGTGTAGCTGCTTTTAAAGTTTGAAGATCTTT
>JABSOJ010000287.1 GCA_013216005.1 Alteromonadaceae bacterium
TGTCTTCATTGCCTTTAACCTCAATGAGTTATGCTCACTTATAAGTATAGACAACAATTAGATGGAACAGAGCCAAAGATTAGATCACGAGACATTTTTTATGAGGTTTTTATAGAGGCTTATAAATATCTGAATTTTTAAAAGCACAAATGAATTTCTCAATTATAAATGTAATTTAGAGATCGAAACGATCTCTAAGGATCACACACATAAACAACTCACAGAATAAATTTAGTCAATATTTTCTAATAGTAATTTGAAATTAGCGAGTAATTGTTCTTTCCCCTCTTCCCCTATTTTAATAAATAGCCCTTTTCCCATTTTTGTATTTGAAACGATATAGGCATTATCGTTTAGTTTTTTATCAACATTGACTCTAAATATCGTGCTTTTTTCTTTGTCTAGGAGTTCTTTAAGCAATATTATTTTAAGATTTTCATAAGTTAAAACCGTACAATTCCTAATTCGAGCAAGTATTTTATCTTTTGTTTGGTCATTTAAGGTTTTCCAGCGTTTTTGCATTTTTATTGCCGGTTTGTATTCAACCTTATATTTTTCACTTAATGGCATTAAATCTTCAATCACATCTAAAGGTAGTTTCATTATATCAACAATTTGAGTGATCCATGCTCTGTCACTGCTTAGTAATCTAGCCAAATCACTTCGTGTTTTAGCTACTGGAGTGTCCCCTTCAAGCATTTTTTTGTATCCTCTTGCCACAGAGAAAACATGAGGTTTTAAATTGCCTTCATTTTCCAGTAATGCCAACTGTTTGGCATCATCTATTGGGCAGTTCCAAAGCTCAGTTACTTGAAATGGTTTCCTTACCGTTATGCAAGCTTTTCTCCTTCTACTGCCAGTAATAACGTCTATAACTTCTCCATTTCGAAATACTAATGCAGCAGACATATTCGTTCCTGTTGACAATATAGATGTTTTTATATCGTCTATAGGCGGATCTTCACTATAACGAGGGTTATGTATCCAAACTTTAGTGTCTTTTTTAGGATCCATTAAAAGGTATGTTCTACACGGCACTGTTCTGCCTGATGGTAAAGAATAAGTACTTGTAAACCCTGCTTCTGATGGCGAAATATTCAAATCATTACTATTAACCATATTAATAGAAGTCTCAGCAGCCTTTTCTTTTTCTTGAATAGTTTCTGAGGTTTGTTTTAATATATTATTTAAAGATATTAGGCTATCAGTATCTGTTGAGTCTGATTTATCTCCTAACTGATAATGGCCGGCTAACTTTTCAATAGCTGCAAGTTGAGCTGGTGTTTTCTTTTTGTTCCCTAATGCTTTAGCTTTTTTAAGTAAATTTGACATAATTAGGAAACCCTTTTAAATATATCTGCTAATACAAGCTTAAGATTTATTCCTGCATTTTCATATGAAGCATCCATTTTATTATTATAAACCTCCATCATTGTTACACCTGCATGCCAAACATCTCTAAATTTTGCATCATGTTTGAGTATTTTTTTAGGACAAAGATTTAAACCTGTTTGTTCTATTAAACTGATTAAATTTCTTTCTAATTTCCCATGATTTTTCTTAATATTATTAATTAAAATAACATAATCCAGTTCCCCTGCCCTTTCATCAATAATAGGTAATATTTTTTCTTGAATTACTTTTATTGTCGGACGTACACTTTTTTCGTCCATCATTACAGGTAAAACAACTAAATCGGCTTCATACATCAGGTTTTTATCTAACTGGTCAAAATCACCATGACAATCAATAATTATATAATCATATTTTCCACTATTTCTTAATGATTTTATTAGTCTATCTATGTTTGTTTGAACATGACCTGTGACCTCAGGGAATGGCATATCGTGCTTATGCTCTCTATCGTAAGCATAATCTAGTAACGATGCGTTTATATCAGTGTCTATTACTAAAACTCTTCCTGAAAGGTTTTCTGACGCAAATATAGCAGCTTCAGAAGTAATTGTGGTTTTACCAACACCACCTTTAGTATTAAAAAAGGCTATTGTTTTCATAATTAACTCCAGATTTTTTATTTATTATAGGTGTTATTTTTTCTGTGTAAACGATTTAATTATATATTTATGTATTTATGTATATATCAAGATATTAAAGAATGTATTTTCTAGGACAAGAGAGTTGAGCCAAAATCATAATTTTTGTCCGCGACAACAGAGTCAAGCAACAACCAGAAGTGTTTTCTCTGACAACAGAGCCAACCTCTAACCAAAAGTGTTGCCTCGGACAACAGAGCAAGCAATAACCAAAAGTGTTGCCCCGGACAACGGAGCCAAGTACTAATCAAAAGTGTTGCCTCGGACAACTAAGTCAAGCCAGCAATTTTCGGTGATTTAATATTTACTTAAATAAAAAGCAATTTCTCTTTTTTGTCTGACCTTGCTATAAGACTATTGTTTATTTACTGAACAGGCACAGTTCAAGCAGTACACCTTAGTTCATGATTAAATCCCTCTGTTTATTAAACTGTTTTTATTGCAGTTACTTTATAGTTTTCAGGATTTATTAGTAAATCTATTAAATGTGCCTACTCTTCAAAAGTCATCATTCCCATTGTTGATTTTAAGTTTTCCTATAAATGTGATTTAGATCCAATCGATACCCTTGATATACACCATCGGATAATTCAATTTTTGGCACTGACCATATAGGCTAAATTAGGGTTACAGTTCAACAATGTTTGCTGTTAATTTACATGAGTTCAAACCTATACAGGCTATGGACTGTATCAACTTAAACATGATAATAAACAAATATGAAGTGTTACCCGGTTTGATTGGTGCCCAATTTTTTGGTGGATGTAAAAAAAGCTAATAGCGCGATAAAATACATATTGTAGTTAATCTTTTTGATTACAATTACTGTCATTATAGTCTAAATAAGAACCTTGATTTTCAGCGTATTGAAGCATTCATTTTATATTTTCCACCTGCATCGACCTGCTTTTGTTATACCCTCGACATTCATTTGAGTAATTTCTATATCTGTAACCTAACTGTAAGTGTAAGTGATTTTTTTTTGTGTTTTTTAACGGGTATCGAAACCAATTTACTTGAATGGTATTTTAATCGCCGTGTATTTGGTACAGTATTTTCCCAACTATAAATATGGGTTTGTCCTATATCTTCAATATATTCTGTGGTTGGTATCGATTTATAAGCATTAAGGCATTCATTGAGATATTTATAGTCGGAAGGTTTGGCGACAAATAAATAGTTCATATCACTTTCTAATTTGACTTCGAACATATGTTGTTGCGACTTAAACCCTCTGCACAGATCATAAACTTCTGCGGAGGGTGTGGCAAATGCAGATTTTCAATGAAAGGATTAGTCGCTTTGCTTTCACAGTCTTGTTTTTTGGGTCCATTAGTATTTTAATCGCTTCGGGAATAACATTAAATTGCTGTTTTTCTCAGGTTGCATGATCGCGCCTTGTAAAACAGTATGACTATAGATGATTTCACCTGTTCTGAGTTCTTTGATTAAACAACAATTACAATGTACATTTTTGAGATCTGTGATATTGGGTGCCATAAATGGTACCAATATCTGTATGTTAGATAAAAGAGCATAATCCTCAAGGTGTTTATAGTGCAGTCTTAATTTTTTAAAAAAGTCTTAGAAATATCCTTTATCGTTTCACTAGGAGAACTTATCAAGTACATTACGCAATTGTTTATCACTTGGAATATCCCTGATACCAAAAATTTATTTTAGATTACAATGCTTATGTTTTTTCTCAATCCTTTGCTTGAAATGGAGTAAAGAGGGATCTTGAAAATAAAACAGGTAAGAGAACTAATTAAAACATCATGTTGACGAAAAAATGTATTTATTTTGTTTACGGTTATTATTGCTACTAGGAAAGTGCTCAGACATAGATGTTCAGAATGCTTTAAAACTAAGATGTTTTTTACTTTTGTAAATTATGTTAAAAAGTTTGTGGTCAGGTATTTATCTGATACGGTTATAATAACAAGCTTTATTATAGTTAAAGGAGTCAAAATGCCTTTTGAAATAAAACAAATAAAATTATGAGAAGTAATAATATTGCAAAAAATTAATATTACTATGCTGACCAAACAACGAGAAAACTACTTTTCAATATCTGCTACATCCTTTTGTTGCTAATGTTTATTAATTTAACTGAGAATAGCAGGAATCAAGTACTAATCAGAAGTGTAGCCAAGCTCTAATAATAAGTGTTGTCCCAGAACATAGAGTCAAGCATTAAGCATAAGCATAAGTATAGTCTCTAGTAACAGGTTAAGCACCAATCCGAAGTGTTGTCTCGGACAACAGAGTCAAGCACTACCATAAGTGTTGTCCCGGACAACAGAGTCAAGCACTATGAAGTGGTCAACTAATTTTGGCCACAGTTTTGTATTCAATCCAATATCTTCTTTCTGATTCATTCGGTGTTAATCCACCATTATAGGTATGCGGCCTCACTTTACTGTAATAACCCGTTATATAATCAATCACTGAATGCTTAGCTTCATTAAATGTATGGTAACCTGTTGTTGGCATCCATTCTGATTTAAAACTTCTAAAAAACCTTTCCATTGGTGCATTATCCCAACAGTTTCCTCGACGACTCATGCTCTGTTTTATCTGGTAACGCCATAATAATTGTCGGAATTCTTTACTCGTATAATGACAGCCTTGATCCGAGTGAAACATTACGTTTTTTGGTCGCCCTCTTGATTCGAAGGCCATCTTCAATGCTTTACCTGTTAGTGCACTATTGGGTGAATTAGATATTGCCCAACCAACTGGTTTTCTTGAAAATAAATCCATCACAACAGCTAAATATGACCAACGATTTCCTGACCAAATGTACGTCACATCACCGCACCAAACAGTATTAGGCTCAGTAACGGCAAACTGTCTATTTAAGTAATTAGGTATTTCTAAATGTTCAGTACCACCTCTTTTGTAAGCGTGTTTAGGCATTTGACAGCTGGTTAAATTAAGCTTTTTCATGATCCTATCAGCCCTATATCGACTAAGAGGCAAATCTCTCTCTGAGGCAATGGTAGCAACAGTTCTAGCACCTGCAGAACCACCACTTTCAGCAAAAATAGCTTTTACCATAACTTCTTCTTTGACCTGTTTAGGCTGTTCAGTATTAGCTCTGTTTAGCCAATACTTATAACTACTACGGTGAATATTAAACACATAACAAGTTGTTTTAATGTCAAAGCTCTCTTGCAGTTCTTTAACTACTTCAAATTGTCGAGGGAGTCCGACATTAAGAGAGCTGTAGCCTTTTTTAAGATATCTTTCTCCAATTCAATACGCTTAATTCGTTTCTCTAACTCTTTGATTTTAATCTTGTCTGGTGATAATGCACTTGACTGTTCATTAATTCCATCACGTTCGTTTTTAAGTTGTCTGACCCATTTATCCAATGCTGATTTACTTACTCCAACAGCTTCAGCTGCTTCACGAACAGAATAATTTTGATCTACAACTAATTGAGCTGATTCAAGTTTAAATTCTGCTGTAAATGTTGGTCTTGTTTGTTTAGTCATATTATCACCTAGTAATTATGAGGCATATAATAACACCTCTATGTAGGTGACCAAATTAACTATGCCACTTCAACTTGCACTTTTCTGTAAATATTTAAGGATTGTTAGCTGTTATATAACAATATGTTTTTAAATAGTTTTTAAAAGTC
>JABSOJ010000027.1 GCA_013216005.1 Alteromonadaceae bacterium
TTATTGCGGCGTGGTTAATTTAAGCGGTCAAAATAATAAAAAAAACTTTCCCTGTATAACGGATAAAACAGTTAAGCAAATCGAACATGTTTTAGCGGAACATCCTCAAGCTATTATGATAGACAAAGCCTTGGTTAAAGGAGATAAAGTTGAAATAACAGAAGGCAGTTTAAAGAATTATAAAGGGATCTTAATGAATCAGCCATCCGGCAACAAAGTAGCGATTAAACTCCATGGTTTGAATCAATCGATGATCATCAGCGTTCCCATACAACTGTTACAAAAAAGTGCTTAAATCGCACAGTGATTTGTTTATTACCTTATTACCTAGAGAAAAATAAAAAATGACACTACAAGAACTAGATGAATTATATGAGAACAATATTAAAGAAATTAATAAGTTAAATACATACTCTAAAATGATAATTAAAGCCTTACTACAGGGAATAACCACTAATGGACAAGCCTATATACGATTAAGTGGTGCGATAGAGGGAGGTAACAAAGTTAATTATACCCATATAGAAGGTGAAAAGACGTTTATAGTTACTATCGCAAAAGCTATAGGGTTGACGGTAAACGACACTATGTTGGAGACACGATATGTTTAAAGAAATCACATTTCTTATCATAGTGTTAGCTGTTTATATTTCTATTTTGGTCGCCTCAGCGTTTATAACCACACAATATACTCACCAAGCGGATATTCAACGTGTACAGAATGAAATTAACCAAGTGAAGCAATTTAAAAATTCACGAATTGTCGGAGAGGCTAACAGGCAATTAAGCGTACATCCGTTGATGTCAGAGAATAGATGGGTAAACAGCTTTGTTCATACTTCCTCAAAAATAATTGCTGCCAACCAATTTGGGCTTATGCAAATGTCGGTAGACCATACGAATGAACTCACGTTGTTTTATTTTATGATCCCCCGCTGGTTTACAGAAAATTATATGTTTGAGCACAATACCTTAATCACTTGTAACACTGACGATGATGAAGAAAATTTTGTTGAACAATATGATGATAAAGAAAGCCAATCGACTGAGGATGTATACGGCTGCATTCTGGCATTAAAAGTTAGAGTCGTTAGATTAGTAGCAGATAATTACTCTGTCGTTCAAACAAGTGACCAACAACCATTCGTGCAAGATGAATGGTTTAATCAGGTATATTTCGAATCACTTAAGCATCCGTCAGTGGTAGCCGTAAAATCATTCTCTTTATAAAAATGAAGGGTTAGGTTTAAGCAAAAGGAGGAAGAATGAACGTTGGATCGATCACCGTGATTAATTTAACTGGTAACACTATGGATATTCGAGTTAATTCAAGGTTAAAAACACACACTATTAGTGATTTAAATAAAGGCACTATAGAGTTTAAGAATGGTGATTGTTCTCCGGCTACTAGTGAACATGTTGGCTATATACCATCAATGATCACCTTTTTACGGGCAATAGATGCCGATCAAAATTATTTTGGTAACGAAATCAATAAAGTTAATATTTTGGTGGGCGGCAAAGAGAGAAATTTTGAATTTGTTATTTCAGGTAACCATGAGCAAGCCCTCATTAATTCAGCCACGCTGTCTATTACCCGTGAATCTTTTATTCTTGCTGCACCGAATGGAAGGATTTGGTATAGCAAGTTTGAAGATAAAAAGAGCCGAGAGTAACACCATGTTAAACGATTGCGATTCAATTATTTTGCTAATTACAATAAACAGTAAAATGTACTTATTCTTGATTAGAAAGTGAGTATATAGACTCAATCTAATAGCCAGTTATATCAAAGATACTCAAAAACTACTCACAAATTTAGTTTAAAAGAATCTAACCAATATTCTTAATTTTCAGTTCAATACACCAATATATAAAGTTGCTCCATTCCAAATATTAATTTGGAATGGGTTAGATTTATATATTGTTAACAAAAACCCCCAGTGGTTGGGGAACAGAGGAAAAAAAATGAAAGTAGGTTCAATTACAGTAATTAACTTAACAGGTAATTTAATGGATATTTATGTTAACTCTAACAAAAAAAAGCACACCATCGCTGAGTTACACAAAGGCCGAATAACATTTGAAGAAAGCGAACAGTCTCCTGTAGAGGGAGAAGAATTTGGTTATAAACCGTCAAGCATGATCTTTCTTCGATCTGAAGAAACCGAGCCAAACCATTTTGGTCAAGACATTAATAAAATTACCATTGATACAGCTGGGGAAAAGAGGGAATTTGATGTTTCAATTGGTAAACATGCTATCCAGACTTCGGCTACACTGACGGTTACTCCTGATTCATTTATTATTGCTTCACCTGATGATGAAATCTGGGCCAAGGAATTACGAAATTAAGAGCAAATAATTAATAATATTTTATTAATTGCATATTGATACATGCCATTAATTTTAATTTATGCGTTCAAGGTGATTACTTGATCGCATCATAGTCTTATCTAATGGCATATAGACTTTTTTTGAATTATTAATCATCACCGTCATTTAAATCCCTTGAAAAACCCAGCAAATATCTGATAAATAAGAATAATGGTAGACAAAATAAAAAATAATACAGAATTATTAAATCTTGATGATGATAAATCCTATGATTTTTATCAAAAGATGATCATCAACCACCTGTCAAATACTAACATTGCTTACGAGCGATTTTGCAGCGAAGGTAAATCTGAAAAGTACGACTATAAGACAATTCATGATTGGGTAGAATTGCAATCTACGATTTGGTTTGAGTTAGGGCTGGGCAGAGGTTCCAAAATTACGCTGGTTAATGTCACGGGGATTGATCTTATTGTTTATATGATGACCGCGTTAAACCTTGGCTGTATTTTTTCGGTTTTAAACGTGTCTTTAAATAACAGGTTTGATGACTTTTTATTTAAATCAAGGTTAGAGAAAATTGTGCCTGATCTGATTGTGATCAGTAGCGTAATATGTTGTGAAGATGTATGGGAACTGTTAAGTCCATATAAAGAAAAAGTTTATCTGACTAAATCACTGCATAGCACAAATAAAACCACGCAGGGGAGCGATATTGATACGCTATATGAGTCGAACTTGAGACAGTATCAACCAGATCAAATTGTCTGTATAAATTTTGATTATGGAGCAGAGGATTCCTGTAAGCCATTTAGTTTGAGCGCTCAACAATTATATCTTAGCCTTCAGTTAAATATGAGCACTCAAGTGATGAATTTACAGTCAAAAGATATCCTGATATTTCCATACGTATCCAATAAAGTCTATCAACAGGGAAGCATACTTACTTCTCTGTATGCTGGTATTCATTACATAGATGCACAAAAATATTTTATTCAACTATTTAAAAGAGGAAACAAGTTTTTTGTTTCTAATAAAGAAAATTTTGTTGTGGGTCTTACTCATGAGTTACGCGATGAACTCATTATCGCGGATGAAGCAATGAATACTTGGCGACATTGTTTTGTGATAAAAAGCCATAAAGAAATTGATAATGAAGGTACAAAAAAATTAGGCGCAGAACATAATCAAAGCCAATGGGAACTATTTAAAGATAAATGCTTTAAAAACTTTGATGAACGTATGTTATTCCATTGGCAGTCCGTGTTGTGCGGTTTTAGCTTGATAGAGCATAAAGCACATATCAAAGCTGAAGAAAAAATAATACCGATATGTGAAAGGAAATTTACCTTAGTAGATCCTGTTATTGGACAAGAATCTTTAGCTGGAGTTGGCTTGTATTCTTGCCAAATCAACGCAGAGGATAATTTTGTGAGTCGTCATCAATTGATGCGGCTGGATAATGGTAAAAAGTATGTCAGATGCTCTCAAAAAGAAGTCATTAGAAACGAAAAACTCTACCCTAAAGCAGATTTAATACGCTATTTAAATTCAGTTGCCAGCCAAAAGGATAAATATTGGGTAGGCTGCTATTTTTTACCGGACTCAATGACCAAGGTAGATCACATCACTCTATTGATTTTTTACTGCGCTATAGCACATCAACAAGATGACATTGAAAAACAACAAAAAAATTTAGTAAACAAGCTTCAGGGGAAAATTAAAGATGCACTGGGAGATAACTTTCTCCCTGATGAAACCATTTGTTATTTTTATAAACCCAGAGGGATGGGTGATGTTAAAAATAAGGGGATCAACAGTCAGTATATGACAGGTAAATTGTCAAATAAATCAGGAGATACGCTTTTTCGTTTGTTATCGTTATACAGACATTTTATCTCAGTTTAAGTCAAATCCATTCGTACAAAAAGAAAATATAACAAATCAAAACCAACAAACAATATATCGGTATCGACCTCATTATAAAAGCTATATCTAGTCAGTATGGCGTATCAATTTCGTGTATAGCTAAATCCAGACGTTCTTATTTCAACCGATATTTTTAACTGTTAAATTTTAGAAAAACCAACGAGTTAACAATGATACAGGCCATATCACGGTAACTTGATGAGTAAGTCAAACGATAAACAAACGGGTATTTTTAACCAGCAAGGAGAAAACAATATGGCGATCCAAGACGATAAAAGCATGCCTAAATCGAGGGTAACTTTACGTTATCGTACAGAAATTAATGGTGCTCCGGAAGATGTAACGCTTCCGCTGCGCATACTGATAGCAGGTGATTTTTCAGGGTTTGACGGTCCAGATGGAACTAATCCTAAGGTAGGGGAATATGATCCTGATCAAAATATGAAACGCGCAAGTCTTGATAAGCGGAAAATATTTGATGCGAGAAAAATCATTGATCTAAAAGAAGAGATTGATGCTCAAAGCAGTAGCAATGACCCCATCAACGTCAATCCCCTTATGAAGTTACTTAACATCAATATTGAGGGGCGAAAATTTCGGTCATTAGATGATTTTTCACCCGATAAAATTCTTGAAAACAGTGGGGTGGAAATTAAAAACAGACTTGAAACGAGGCGTTTGTTCAGTGAGGTGAAATCGAACCTTAGTAATAATAAACGTTACCTTAGCGTGATGGAAGAACTGCTGAGTGACAAGGAAAACATCCCCCCATCACAGCTGCAAACAGATTTAAAAGAAAGTCTAAAAGTCTACAACACATTTAATTAGGGATAATGAAAAGGAGAAACCCATGTCAGATTTAAACTACCCTGTAAAATTGGTCGATAGTTTTAATTTATTGTCTATTGAAGAAAAAGAAGAACAGTTAGAAACAGTGGTTGAAAAAAGAACCCAATCGAAAACGATTAATAGACACAAAGCTAATTTTCAAACATTAAGTGCAGCTCATCAATCTCTTGGCGATGCTGAAGTAGAAGGGGTTAAAGATGATAATGTAACTATTGTCACAAAAAAATTATTATCAATACTTCATGAACTGAAAACAATTACACTTCAAGGCGAAAATACAGATAAACTCTTTGATTTTGATAATAAATTAAGAGAAAAGTTTGGTATTGCTTGTGAGGCTGATAACGATGCCGAGGGTGATAAAGTAAAAGAATATTTGGATGCACTTAGTAAGTCTATTAAAGAAGAAAATGAAGCGGAAGAGGGAAGCAAACCGATAGAGCAACAGTTATTGGGTATTACAAAACTAGAAGAGTTCGAAAAGTTTCGAGATAGTGAACTCTATCGAAATTGTTTTGGAGCATTAAAGGGATTAAAAATCTTTCTTGAGAATTATCCCAAAAACTCTGAAAAAATAGGGCTGAATGACGAAGAAAAAAACATTGATCGTCTGCTTCAACAATTATCCGCTTTATTATTTAACGACTGTCTGCCCCATAAAGACCCTGCTGATGCGAAAGCTTTCGATTTACTTCGTATTCTTAAGAATAACATTGATGAGTGTATTAAAAAAATTGATGATGAGATCAGTAATGAACTTGATGATTTCTTGCATAAACCAAATTTCCAGAGTCTAGAAGCTAACTGGCGAGCGCTGGAGTCTCTTGTTGATACGACAGACTTTTCAAAAGACATTGAAATTCGTTTACTCGATGTCACGAAAAACGAGCTTTACGCAGATTTTTCGGCGAACCGCAGTGATATTTCTAATAGCAGCTTATTTAAAAAGGTTTATACACAAGAATATGACCAATACGGGGGGAAACCTTATGGGGCTATTATTGCCCTGTACAAATTTGAAAATACCAAAGAAGATCTGCAATGGTTAACCACTATGGGTAAAATTGCCAATGTTGCGCATTGTCCATTTATTGCTTCGGTTGGCTCGCAATTTTTTGTGAAATCAAATGACGTTAATCAACTGGCTGAAGTTAAAGATCTGCAAGGTCACATGTCACAGCCAATGTTTGATGAGTGGAATGCTTTTCGTGATACAGAAGAAGCGGCTTATTTGGGCTTTACGGTGCCGGATTTTATGGCGCGTAGTCCTTATGACAGGAAAACTAACCCTGTCGGTGATTTGAATTACACGGAAACCATTAAAGAGCACTCGGATTATACCTGGGGTAATGCAGCGATGTTATTTGCCCGAAATATTATTAAATCATATGAAACGACCTCATGGTGCCAAACTATCCGTGGTCCCAAAAATGGGGGGCAAATTGAAGATTTGCCACGACATAGTTTTAAAGATAATGGGCTAAGTTTGCTAAAAGTGCCCGTTGAAATTGTGATCCCTGATTATCGTGAGCTGGATTTTGCTAAATGTGGTTTTATGGCATTGGTTTATCAAAAAGAAACCAGTAACGCTTGTTTCTTTAACAGTCAGTCGATTAAAAAAGCCAAACTATTTAAAGATCCCATTGATAGCGAAAATTCACAGTTGGTGACTAACCTGTCTTACACCTTATCAATTACGAAAATTGCCCATTATATAAAATGTATGATGCGTGACAATATTGGGGGGGTGGTCGATACTGCATTCATCACAAAATCTATTCAAAGTTGGTTATCTAATTACGTTACCACGGTGGTCAATCCTGATGATTTAACCCTTAGAAAATACCCGTTTAAAGCGATCAGTGTTGAAACGGTAGAACGTGAAGGATGGGTTGGTTGGTATAGTTGTATCGTTAAAGTGTCGCCACATCAGCAGTTTGAAGGACTGGATACTGAGCTTCGATTAGAAACACGACTGTAATCATTTAATTCATTCATACATTCAAGGAGAGCATTAATAATGGCGATAACAAGCATAAATTGTGATATAATTCAAGGGTTTAATTACCAAAAGGACGCGCAAACACTTATCGGTCATATAACAAAATTACAAATTGGAGATACGGAATATGAGCCGGATCTTACGGTGCAAGATCCCACTAAAATCGGTAATGACGATGGCAAGGTTGCCGTTGTAGGGGTATTGTCTAATATTTATTGGCAAGGGGGACATGCAGAGGCCGTATTATTTAATTGTCGCGTATCAACAGAAAATAAAAAGGCAAGTATTCTCTTGCAACATACTTCCTTGAGTAAAACCGATGTGGTTTTTTCTTTTGTTGTATATGACTATGATCCGGATAAAAAAGAATACTACAAATCATTTCATACCACCGATACCCCCTTAAACGGATTGGTTGCAAAACATGGTGGTCAACTGGATATGAATATAGATACGAACCAAGCGATTGATGTGGTTTCTCCTAAAAACTATGATTTTTCACTGGGGGTTATGCCCAAGGAAGAGGAGCAGCAAATAGAATACGCTGTGGCTCAGGATGCTAATTTTTCCAAAAAATGGGGTGTTACTGTCGTTGGGAAATAAACATTAAACAAGAAAATCAGCATTATCACTATTAATCATACGTGGTGATAGTGCTGCATTCATATTAACTTGTTTGATCAGGAGAAGATCAATGTCAGGAAAATTAGCCAGGGTTGACTGGCAATTAGGTCAAACTTTGTTGCCAGCGCATTTTACCGCGCAGGAAGACGCTTTATTAACCGAGTTGGCGTTAAGGCTGAAACTGACGGGAAAACCTTTATATGGTGTCATGCAACTGAAATTTGATGAATCGAACTTACTGATTAATGTCATTCGTGTTGAAAAATTTAGTTGTATTTTAGAAACGGGTGAGTTGATCCAACAAGGCGCAAATGCTGATTTTGCCGATCCTAGTGATAGACTACTCTTTCCACAAGACATTGCTTCCGTAGCACTTTTTATTGAAATCAAAACATGCTCGCTAAAAGGACATGATGTTCACGATGATAAAATGAATAACGAATGTGAATCATCTTGTCGCCCAGTATCAAAAAAAGGTTATCAGCTTAGACTTGTTTCCATTCCGGCCAGTAAGGAAATAAGACCTCAGATACAAGCGCAAGAAAATGAAGAGACAATGGTAAGCACCATTGAATTATTTAAAATTGCCGATTTTAACAAAGGTGCAGACAATCATTGGTTTTTGAGTGAGCATTTTGTTCCGCCTTGTTTATACCTTAGCAGCGTCCCGTATTTTAACCGCAGAAAACACACCATACAGGTTTTTCTTGATGATTTTGAATTGGACTTAAGAGCACGTTTTAGTTCAGTGAGTAAGGGGGAGCAATCAAATGTTAAGGTTGGCTCATCAGTTGGTTCAGCGCTCGGTTCAGTGTTGAGTCAATTATCCGGTTGTCAGCATTTACTTTATTATATTTATAACAGCGCGTCTGAAATCATTATTCACCCTTTCGATTTATTTATTGGATTACAAAAGCTTTATTTTGAGATCTGTTTATACCGTAACAAGTTGCCAGAGCAACACCTTACCCATTATCAGCATAAAAATTTATCGGGGATATTTGATGAACTGATAGGGCTGTTAAGACAAGTTATTTATCTGGAGGAATTTGGTTATTATTGTGCGGCCTTAAAGGAAAAAGACGGGATTTATTCCACCGAAATAAAGCACATGGAAACAGCCATGGTCTTTTATCTGGCTGTGCATCATGAAAATCAGACGATGTTAAATGCTTTCTCGGAAACGGCCAGAGCTTCCAGCCGTGAGCGAGTTCCTGTGCTTCATCAGCAAAATCTTGAAGGGGTCGAATTTTCCGAAGTGACCGACGAGGCAATTAAAGCCCGTATTGACAAAAGATTAAGTCTGGATGAACCCGCAAGGTATTTTGAAATACTCAAAAAAGATGAATGGCAATTCGTTGTTGACCATCTTTCGTTTGGATTCTATGGACAAAACAGTTATCGCGATTTTCGGTTTTTTCTGGTGAGTGAGACAAAACAATATGCGTTTAATGGGTAAATTTTGCTCCAGAACACCTCACGACAGGCATCAAATCAGCGATCAAATATTTACTCATCTTACTCGTGTGTTTAGTTCAACGGCATCTTACAGTTCATTTAATCAAGCCTTTGGTTTGATTAATTATAACGGCGAGTTGTTATCGGAGCCTTTAGTTGAGCAAATTAAAGAAGATATTAAGCGGGTAGTACGGTGCTGGGAGACACGTTTTTTGCTTGAAGAGGTAGAATTTATGATGCAAGCCAATAAACCTCATTTTAGTTTACAGGGCAAGGTTGACAATGAAGCGTGCATTTTCAATTTTTACTTAACGCACAGATAATTATCAGCGTAGGTAAATACCAGAGCAGGTAAACAATAGCAGGTAAATAAGATGAGTACATTGATATGCCGCATAGAGCTTAGTAAAGATGAAAAAGAGGGGATAACTATCTTAGTTTCTCACAAAGATCAAAAACTTCAACACCATATTCAACTCAATAAAGAAAGTATCACGATTACCAGTGAAAATGGCGCTGACAAAAGCACGATTATCCAAAAACCTGATGCTATTAAGTTAGATGTGGGTGGAAAAAGTCAACTTATGATGGATAAAGAAAAAATTAATATCAAATGTTCAACGTTTAACCTCAATGCTGATGAGATTGAAATTAAGAGCGAAGGGGATATTAACATTAAGGGTGGTGGTGATATCGCACTTTCTGCTGATTTGAATTTGACCGCTAAAGCAGAAATTGAAGCCAATTTTGAAGGTAATATGACAAAAGTCAGTGGCAGTATGGTGAATATTGAAGGTGATCTGGTCACCCTTGGCTGATCTTACCTTGTTTAAAGTAAAACAGACGTTACACAACACCTTACCTGTTAACCAAGGTTTTAAACTACCTCTTTTATATCAGGCACAAATAATAATAACGCTAATCAAAGAAATTTAGGGATAAGTTTTATGGACCATTCAGATAAAGTATCAGACAAATTATCAGACAAAATATATCAACTTTATTTAACACAGATGCAAGGGCTTAGTAGCTTCAGAAAAGAGTACCAATCTGTCTATTCTACCGCATCACTTGATCAGGATGATCCTGAATTAAAAAGACTCACTGAAGCTATTGCCTATTGCTCTGCTCACGCGCAAGCCATAGGGCAGCGAACGATTGAAACATATCATCAACGTTTAGTGACACAAATTCATCCTTATGTGGTGTCACCATTACCAGCGAAAACACTGCTTGCCCTAAACACACAAAACGTGAAAGAAACATTTAATATTGAAAAAGGTTCAACTTTTCAATTAGAAACTGAAGAAGGTCATAACGCTTTATTTAAAACGTGCTCTCCCATGCAAATACTCCCGATACAATATCAGGCGTTGACCAAAGAAAATTCAGATCATAACCATGTTGTATTAACGTTGCATTTTGAAGCATCTGAGACAATGACACAGGCACCCGATGAATTTGAGATATACATCAATGCCGATAATGATTTTAATCGCACCCTGAGCCTTTATAACGCAATAAAAAATACGGCTTTCGTACCTGAAGTTATCTTTGATGGTGAGCTACAACCCAGAGCTTGTGAGTTGGATTTTCGTGATCCGGAATATCCTTACGGTATGCACCCGATAGAAGCTTGTCGAAATATGCTGCATTTTCCCTATGCACAATTTTTTCTTTATATTAAGTTGACTGACGCACCCGAGACGTGGCGCTCTTTTAAGTTACAGTTTAAGCTCAATAAAACAGCCCATCGTTACCCTATACATAAAGACAGCTTTCGTCCTTTTTGCACCCCGATCATCAATTTGCGTGAGGAACATGCCAAAGGGATCTGGGCTGATGGTTTATGTTCACGATATTCAATCGATCCCCCTGATTTAGGGCAAAATTTGGCGTTGCATTCAGTGACAGGCGTGTATCAGCAACTTGATAACAACACCGTTCCAATGATCCCCACAGTGATGAAAGCAGGTATTAATACGTTTTCTGTCACGGAAGTCGAGGGTGAAAATCCTTGTGTTGAACTCAATATACCGGAAGCCTTTCAAACACCACGCAATATTTCAATTGATGCTTGTTGGCATCAACCCGCTTTTAGTCAATGGCTTTGGCAAAAAGTAGAAGTTATCCCGTTTGAAATAGATATTCCTGGAGCTAAATGGACCATTACCGAAGCGCGACAATTGTATGCACCAACATTACTGAGCAATCAAACGAGTCCTAACACCTTATCAATGTTTGATGTGCTTGCTATTTATGGAAATCATCATATTTCTGGCTTACAACTTAACCAATTGTTTTATGTGTTTTGTGAGCAGTGGGCAAAAGAATTTCAATGTATTAAAGACGAATTTATGGGGTTTTATGCCACTGAAAATCAACATGTATTTGAAATTCGCCTGTCGCTTGCTGATCAGGTAAAACCAATTGCAGATTTATGGCTTAAATATTTTCAGAACATGGTTAATATCTGGTTTGATGGCCCAGCCTGTCAGCTGAAAGTTAAATTATTTCGTTGAGTTGAACGTTTACCGTTAGAAAGGTCAATAAAAAGGCAAAAAAATGATAAACGAAAGTATGGCGCTAATAGAAGTAACAGAAGTGCTGAGGCAAAACATTTTTGAGACAATTGTTGAACAAATGAAAAATAATGCACAAGACAGACTGGATCAAAAGCGTCTTCAGTGTTTCCATTCATTACTTAATAAATTGTTAAATGAGTCAAATGCCACGAAAGATGAACAACCTGTACAGTCTGAAAATCTTCATAAACAACTGGATTTAATTGAAGACTATCTTGATGCCATCCCTCTCACTCCTGAATCTAAGGCTGAAAATGAATAACCGGATCACTGAAATTCATGATACTGAGCAGTTGCCACAGCAGATCAGAGACAACATAAAGCATTTTGATTTACCCGCCTTACTAATCTTGTTGCAGCATTTAAACTATAAACAGATCTGGTTTAGCGGTAGTGATAGTTTAGTTTCTCAAGAACGTCTGATCCAGGGCATTGAATTTAAGCAACAACGGGTGATCATCACGGTTAATCTTGGTTTGCTCGGTCCACAAAGCGCATTGCCTACTTATATGATGCGGATGCGCGAAACACTGATTGATAAAGATGAAGAATTTAAACAGTTCATTGGTTTTTTCGACCATACATTGATCTTCAATACGGTTAAAAATAGTTATCCTCAGTTGAATCTTGATTATTTTTCTCAATGGGAACAAGAAGACGAACAGGGCGTTGGACAAAGCGTAGGACAAGGCGTAGGACAAGGCGTTAACAACACTCATTATGCAAAAACATGGTTGTGGTTAACCAATCTTAAAGCGAAAAGAAGTCTGCATGCCGTATTTGCGGCACTTTTTCCTGAATGTAAAGTCGTTTGCGATGCACATAAACCTTTGCAGTGTCTGCCATTACAAAAAACACGGCTGGGAAAAATTGCACTGGGAACCCCTTATCAATTAGGTGATATAGCGTTTACTCCTGCTTCAAGGGTGGTTGTCTTTTTAGATAACGCTGCGCATCAACTGCCTTTGAGTGTCCTGAAAAAGCGTTTACATCAAGAGGTCTTACCGCTTTTTGCTCCGTTAAAACTCATGCTGGACGTTAAAATTGTCGGTGTTATTGACCCCCTTAAAACGGCAGTTAACAAGCCCCTTGGGATCTCAAGTTTTATAAGTAAGTCTGAGCATAAACATAAAGACAAGCTCAGACATAATTTAACAACATCACCAGACGTTAAATCAAAGTCTCAATCAGGCATGCGTTCAAGTACTGAGTGTAATACACCTTTGGGTTATCACCCGATGTTAACTAAGCCAACCCAAGGTTGGGCCTTACTCTTTTCGGGTCAAACTTATCAGCCTGAAAGTTACTGTGAAGGATGAAATCATGTTGGATAAAGCTATGTTAGATAAAGTTGTGTTCGATAGAGTAGTAGACCAGCTTTTAGTCTTTCTGGAGCAATCAGGAAAAAACCGTCCCGCATTTGATGATGATATCTTTAGTCGTTTAATCGATCTGCTCGATAAAGGACAACTTGACACGGTACAGCGAGATTGTGGCGATTTATTAATGAGCGGATGCTCAGATATAAGGCTTATTACCTTGTACCTGTATAGCTCAATGAGTTGGATGAGTGTTCAGGTTGGCTCGTTATTCCCGCTATTACAACGTCTGCTGACCAAAAACATTGAGCAATTGCTGCCAGAAGACATGACAACGCAAAACAAATTAATTGAGTTAGATTTAGCACTGGATTGGTTTTTTCGTAAAATAAACCGAAAAGTGGTGTTCTATCAACAAACAAACCCGCCTAAATGGAGCGAGTGGATCGAACAACTTAATCGGAAATCACTTGATGAACTAGAAGTGCATGCCAGTGAATTCAGACAGTTGATCAACGAACTATTATCTGACACCCCTTTAAAATCACTTGTTGGGTTTGAGCAATTTAAACAATTTTTTGCAGGGATCTCGGTAGCAGAGCCTCAACATTTAGTGGATTCAGAAAAAGGGCCGACAAACAGTGAACATCAGGATGATGAACATCCCGAAAATGAACGGGCAGAAGTTGAATTAACAGAAGACACACCGGCTATTGAAATATCACCGAATGTAACGTCAGCACAAATACAAGAAAATCCCATGTTTGCCCAAGAGCAACTATTGTCACCAGAGCAAACTCTAAACCCAACACCAAATATGCCGATTGTCTCTACGGGTACTTATTCAGAAAATCCCTCACACGCATTGAGCTTGTTGCTTAAAAAGCTTGAACTGTTTCGTCTCTTGCTGGATAGAGATGATTATATGAAAGCGTCGATTATTGCTTCTGATGTTACTCAAATTATGGAGCAATTCGATCCGAAACAATATTTCCCGGCTCTCTTTACGCCTTTTATAAAAAGTCAGATCCAACACAGTCAGGCACTACAAGAAGTCATGTATCAAACAGATCAAGCAGCACTACAACCCTACATGAATTTATATCAGGGGGATTTAGATGCGTTCATGGAAATTTAAGCGACTATTTAAACTAATAGTTAAGCTGATAATTAAGCGGATCGTTAAGCTAATAATCAAGCGGAAATAAAAGCCGTAATTTGAATGAAGTTTTAAGTAGAAATTTGAAAAAAGAACAAAATCCACCTCCCGTATTTCACCAGAAACAATATAAGAAATCCGTATGTTTGAAAACAGCGTCAAAAACACTTTTGAAGACAGTATAGAAGCCAGTTTAAGTTTCACCATTAAAGGCAAAAACTATCCGGTCGCAGGGGCCAATATTAAAGAGTGTGAGCTGAACCTGTTATCCACTGGATTTACTGGGAAATTGGAATTCTGGCTGTCAAATGAAGGGGCAGGGGATAAGCTGACTGAAGCTTTTGTCAGTGATGAAATTATTTACCTTACCTTAAGCGTAAAAAATCAGTCTTTTTCAAAAAAAGAAAAAGGGGAAGCGATAAAGCTAAAGGCTATCGCGGGTCAGCGCTCGGTGTATGAGCAACAATTTATGCAGCTTAAAGACGGTGACATATTATTTCGCAAGTATCAGTGTGAATTTACGGATGTTGCTCAGTTTTTGTGGCAGCTACATTTTCCTTGTGAGTTGTATGTTGATAAAACACTGAAACACATGATCAGTGAGCAAGTCGTCGATCCCATTGTGATTAAATATAACTGGGAGAAATTAACCGAAAAGCAGCAAATGATCTGTTTGGGGCTTGGTGCAACCTTGGGTACTAATTATGATGTTAATTCAGGTGCAGTTTCTGGTAAGGTTTCAGGCGATTTTTTTGGTAAGAAATGCCTTTCATTTTACGACTTTTTAGTGAACTATTTAGCACAAAATTGTGTCCTGTTCATTTATGATTATGACAACAACAGCTATCAAATCACCGATAAAAAAGAACCACCTAAGTCAGCGTTAGAATTTTTACCGCACCAAATAACCGATCTTCAGTTTCATTGTGCCAAAGCAGATGTTCAGAGTATTAATTTGCTCAATGCTCATGCTGAGCAAACCAAAACAATTTCGGTGAAAAAAAGCAAACTGAACCCGACAATCAAAAAAGATAAGCTAATTGTCACACCATTTGCTAAAACACTGGAAGCGCAAAAAAAACTTGAAACTCAACATGAAGCCTTAAAAACTCCAACCTTAGATTTTAATTTTAATAGCTATCCGTTAAAAGCGGTTCATCCTGGCTCTGGCATTTGTTTTAACCATAAATTATGGAATAAAGCACTGCTTTACTACAAAAAGAAATTTCGGATAAGCAGCTGTTATATTCGCTTAACGGCACTTAACCTTGAAGCCGACAGCGACTTAAATATGAGTTTCACTAAGTATTCATGTGAATATCAGTGTCGTGGTGAAGACTACGCAGCTAAAGACTTTTTGAGAACACCAGAGCTAATACAACCTTTTTCTGTGGAAGGAATAGTCTTATGTGATCTTGGTGAAAAGACCGACAAAACCTATCAATATTACAAAAATGAAACAACGAAACAGCTGGAATATCGCATTAGCATTCCGCTATGGAAACAAGAAATAAAAGTACAGTTTAAGCCAGATTTTATGCCACCACATTTCTATTTTCCGTTGTATAAAGGGGTACGCCTTGAATTAAATATGAGCCTGTTCGACGCTCAAATCACCCGTGTACTAGATTGGGGAAAAGGTGTGTTTTTAGAGCAGGAGTCACAGGGAAATCATTTATTATTTGGTAAAAACAACAAAGACGAAACTTCATTACGGCATGGTTATGAAGACAAAAAACCTGTGTTCAGTATTAAACGCACAAAAGACAAAGACACCGAGCTACTACAACTGGAAGAAGGAAAAATCATCTTTCAGACCAAAGAAGATGATTAAGCAAATCAAAAGTTAAACGTAATAAAAAAGAAAGTAAAGCTAAGTAAAAAAACAAGTAAAAAACAAAAAAAGGATCATTATGAGTCAGGCCGTTACTATGGGCGCTACGTTGGAATGTACTTGCGGTATTTCACCCTCCGTTTTAATCGTCACACCAGAAAAATGTGTGCTACAAACAACCCCAGTCGCCAATATTATGGACTTTGCCCCTTTTGTTAATATCGTGCCGTTTGGCTTGTGTAATTCACCAGCCAATCCTGCGGTTGCCGCAGCCACTGCAGCAGCAATGGGAGTATTAACGCCTATGCCTTGTATACCGACTACAGTGACTCCCTGGATCACAGGTGATCCAACAATTTTATTGGGCAATATGCCCATATTAACCAGTGATTGCTCGCTGATGTGTATGTTTGGTGGATGTATCAGTGTTGTCGAAGCCGGACAAATTCCTGTGCAGCTGAAAGAGTAAAGACACAGGTAATACCATATTTTTAACCTGTAATGCTAAATAAGCGTAATACAACTTTTTATCCGTTCACGCATTAATTAAATGGAAGCCCACAATGACAGCAGCTATGTTTATTGAAAACGTCAACCCCATTGAAAAAGCAGAGTATAAACAACCAAAGCTGGTGATCCCTTGGGATGAACAGCAATGGCAAACGGCATTAGCACAGCTGTGTAATAACATTGAACAATTTCAACCTGAGCAACGTTTCCAGTGGTTACAAGCTTTATGGCGTTACATAGAAACAAAACGGGAAGAAAGAGTGGAAGGTGAACAACTTCATCTACTGAAAAAAACATTAGCGCTAATTATCCGTTTTACCACTTTACTTTGTGACTGGCCATTACAAATATATATATTAGAGCCACAGCATGATATGCAACCCATTTATACTACCGAGCTAGCCTACGCTTACTGGAAAATAGGCCAGTGGCAAAGGGCGTTTGAATTATTAACAAGACAAATGCTGTTATCGCCTAATGACCATTATATTTATCAGTCCTATCAAAGGTTGAATGAATTGAGTGAAGATCAAGGCATGCCTAATTTTGAACGCGTTGAACTATCAGAATGTATTGCTTTAGCGCCTTTGTCTTACCATCATAAAGACGAATTTTTTTGGCAGTATTTTGATCCTCAAATATCTCAATTGTGTTGTTTGCCTACATTTGACGAGTATTACACATGGTCAGACTGGTTGATACGACAGCAGGGCTTAGCGGATCAAACGACTTTTGCTGTTATGCATCAATATTGGGGATTTATTGGTGTTGTGAGTTTGGTGGTACAAGGCCATGTTGGTTTTTTTTATTACTGGATTGGCGAAGACTTTCGGGGGCAGGGGTTTGGCGGTGAGGCGGCATCGTTACTGCTAGCTTATGGTGCTGAATATCACCAAATAGATTGTTATTATGCCAAGGTATTTGAGCACAATATTCCTTCACAAAAAGCAATGAAAAAAATGGGGTTTCAACGTTTACCTTTTAATGCCGCACCGCCTAATGAAACAGAGCAATTGTATTATTACGGCCGTAATAAATTGGTGAGAGAAAATGCGTTAGAATGCCAACAATTATTTAATGATATGGGCTCAAATACCAACGTTGATATGGTATTATAAAAAGTATCTGTTCAGCTATGTACCTTTATTATATTTTTTAAATGAGTCTATTACTGTCGCAAATTGCTAGTGATGATATTTTACACGAAGCTTATCGTTGGTTATGCAATGCCAGAAAAAAGTCTCACCACAACAATGGGGTGTGGCATTTACGTTTTCATTGGAATGAAATAAAACCTCAAATACAAACAGATTTGCTAAATGGCACTTACCGGTTTTCGCCCTGTAAATCTTATAAAATAAACGGTGAGGGTATTGGCGTTTGGAATGCGCAAGATGCTTTAGTACTGAAAGCCATGGCGATTGTGTTAACTAAGCATTTATCTCCTAATTTAAGTAAAGATTGTTATCACTTATCGGGCAGAGGCGGCGCAAAAGGTTGCGTAATGCAAATAAAAAATGAGGTTGAACATTATAAATACGTTTGCCGCTCTGATGTAGACTCTTATTACGCCTCAATTAACCATAAAATATTATTAAAACAATTATCAACCTTAATTTCAGAAAGCACAGTGCTTGCGCTTATCAAACGTATGCTAGAAAGATTAGATGACGTTAATGGTGAATTATTCACCGTCGTCATAGGGTTGAACAAAGGGAACCCGCTTTCACCTCTTCTTGGTGGGGTGTATTTAAAAGTAATGGATGATCGCATTGGCAGTTATTGCCAACGGCATGATTTAAAATATTACCGTTTTATGGACGACTGGCTTATTTTATGTAAAACCCGAAATCAATTACGTACCGTTGTACGTTTGATGAATCAAATTTTAGAAGAAGTTAAACAGAAAAAACATCCATTTAAGACCTACATAGGCAGGATCAAAGAAGAAGGATTCGATTTTTTAGGTTATCGAATAGGTAATAAAATCATTAATGGCCTTACTTTAGCCTGGAAAACCTGGGCTAATCATCAAGCAAAACTCAAGCAGCTTTATGAGCAAAATGTGTCGAAAGAGCGCATTGCTGAGTATGTTAAACGATGGTCGATTTGGGTACGTAGCGGGGTTGAGATTGATTTAAAAGCGGTTATCGAGGGGTTGAGTAAAGCGCATCTGGTTGATGGGCTTTATGGAGAGTGGGTTTAATTGCTTAGCGTGCTGATAGATTTAATTTTATCTGCTTTTAGCTACCAATTACTACTACCTTTTTAATAATGCTAATCTTAAAGAAGTATTTAAAACGATAATTGAACATTTCATGTATATTGTGATGTCCGCATAACTAAGATCACTCACATCTCCTCAACAACTTCATTTTAACTACAACATTAACATATTTGAGTATTACATAGCCCCATAACACCAAAGTCATAAGTGTTTTCTTAAGAAATTATCATAAAATTTTTTTAAAATCGTTGCTTTTTTTTACTTCTAATTAATTGATGTTAAACTATTTTTTAGTGTTACAGTATACAAACATAGTAAAAAAGCGTACGTACCGCCTAATACTGACAATGCAGCAGAAATTCAAAAAATTAAGCGTCCATTGACCATTGAGATGTAAATCTCCATCCCATTTCCTGTAAGCACTTTAAAATTTATTCTCTTACTTTCTAAGTCATCCATTAGGTTTACAAGTAACATTCCATATCACTACCTATCCGGTCAAGTTTCCAGAACACAACAGTATAAGGTGGTTGTTATTGTGGCTTAATAAATCAGTACACGTAAAAGTAGAAAATAAACCCATTAAATTAAGGTGTATTTAATGACAACAACAAACCTAACCAATCGAACACAATTAAGGAACTATACTGGTTGCTTAATGTATCATAATCTCTATGCAACGGGTAAAGCTGATAGAGGTGAAAGGATTGACTCAACAACTTTGAGTCGTTAGGTAAAACAATTGAAAAAAGTACATAATAAAATTTCACAAATGGCAAAAACAATAACGCCCAATCAACAAAAAGTACAAGCACTTGAGGCGCGTATAAAAAAAATGAAAAACTAAATGAAATTATAAAAAAGTCTACAACTCTCTTAATATCAGACAGCTTCAAACAATAAATTTGATCTAGCAGTTATCAAGAACGACTAGCCGTCGTAATATACTTTGTAATATATTTAGCATTCAACACAGAAAGTATTATTATCAACAACAGAAAAAAAATATTATTGACCCTGAACGACAAAACTTAAAGGAATTAGCGATTGAAATACATACATTAAGTCGTGGTAGCGCAGATGCCAGAGCAATTGCAGGACTGATGTCTCCAAAGAGTCATGCCCGTACAGTCAAAAGAAAGCAAACTAGTAAACTAATACAAATAAGGATGTTAGTGAACTATTAAAATAACACTTTATAAAATTACAGTTCATGAATCTAAAATAGCACCAAATTTATTAAAACGACAATTTAATGTTGAAACGCCTAGGAGTTAATGGAGTGGTGATGCAACAAATAGATGGTCGGGTAAGGTATAGCTATATAAAGCTGTAGTAGAAAAACTCATTGCCAGAAAAAAAGTTATCTGGGCATGCGCCATAGCACAAATTCTAACTTAACTTGCACGACTTTGTGGATGCCTTAAGAAAATAGATACAGACACAAAAATGTAACTTTTCATTCAGATCAAGGTTGCCATTAAACGAACATCCAATTTAAGCTAACATTATGACGATACAGAATAAAACCAATCATGAGTCGCCGTTATAATTGCTAGGATAATGCGTCAAAGTAAAAGTACATCTGGAATTTTAAAACTGAATGGATACCAAAAGAATGCTATTCATCAAAAGAAGAAGCAGAGAAAGATCCTTTGGATTGCATACAGACTCACCATAATCCGAAACATGTCCATAGTTATAATAATTATCTATCGCCAGATAAAGCAGAAAAAAGAGCTGAATTCCTATTTTAGTGTACAGGATCTATTGACCACAACATGTAGGGCTTTCGTACTAGCATCAAACCCATCATAGGGATCTTTACCGCTAGAAGCATAATCATGATATATTATTTTTTGGCACCAATCAAACCGGGTAACAGTTCATATTTGTGTATTATCATGTTTAAGTTGATACAGTCCAGAGCTTGTATAGGTTTGAACTCATGTAAATTAACAGAAAACATTGTTGAACTGTAACCCTAATTTAGCCTATATGGTCAGTGCCTATTTTTTTGTTTACACATGATTGAATGAGGGCATCAACCGGTAACAGCAACACTTGAGGACCTTCTGAGTTTGAAACCCAAGCTAAACCAATCAGGAAAAAACAAAACTGCACCAATAAAAATATTGTAGAGGCAACAATCTAGTATAAATTAAAAAAATGCGTTTGTTGCTTTGTTTTTAGATGATTATTGAATAAATGATAGTCTCTGATCCATAATACTGTTGTCCCTCGATCAATCCCCTGTTTTTAAAGAATTAAACGATAAATCGTTTTTTTAACCACCATTAGTCACGGAGTCCAAGATATAAGGGTTGAGTTTAATTCCATTTGAAGGGACAACAATTATCTACTACAGAATCAAAAAATAACAACCCAGAAAACGACCATTTTAATTACATTAAAACAGAAATTATAAAATATGTTTTTTAGGGTCTGTTCCCTAATACTGTTATACCTCAAAAAATCCCCAATCTTTAAAGGGTTAGGCGATAAATTGGTTTTTTAACAAGAAATAGTCACAGCGTCCTAGATATAAGGGCTGAGTTTAATTCCATTTGAAGGGACAACAATTATCTACAACAGAGCCGTTTTTTAACACATAATCTATACTAAAGTTTAGTGCCAATAAATCATATAATTTTGCTATATATATAATAATTTTAAAAGGAATACCATCATGAACGCAACGAATTATGTAATAGCTATCTCGGAAGATGGAACGACGTCAAACGAAAGCGAGGAAAAAAGAACTTGCACCATACCTCTCATAACTCACTACTTAAATTAACCAAATCACCCGGGACAACAGCCCGAGTTATATCAGCTATAGAGAACACAAAAATGCAACTGAGAAAGCCATCTATAAAAGTAAAACACTGCCATTACTAACCTCCAGGATAACCTTGAATATGATGACGTCATTACATCGCAAAAACACGCGAATTAATCATCCATTAACGAATTCGCAAACACTAAATTTAGTCTAAAGACGCGAGACTTAAAACAAACCTTAGAGACTGAAGGACCTTCACATTATAGGCAGACTTAAAAAAAATAAAATCAGCCAAGCGAGACAATTCCATAAAATCGTGATAAAAATTCAAGAAAAACAATACTACATTTGCTTAGAGCTTCTGTCTGTGTATGAATGTATAATAGTACCTAAAAAGTACTTTCACTTAATGCAAAAGTCAATAAAGCAACCGATCAGCATGATAGATCTCCGGATTGGTATGAAGATGTGGCGTTGATGAGTCGACTACTGTGGTGATGTGTCTATACATTTGGCAGTGCACGAGGTTCATAGGGCTTGAAGACATGGTGGTATTGAATCGAGTAAAAGCCAGAGATGCATAAATGCAATGTTCAGTAATACGATGCTTATCAGGAACTAAAAACACATGAAAGCACCTTTCGAGAGGTCAGTGCCCTACTGAAGTATAATATCCAAAGATACAATTTTCGTCTAATAGAGTATGTTGATTGATAATATTAAAGTGATGTCAAATAAGTAAATATTACCGTGTAGTTTTCCAAACTTTTGAACAGTCGAATCCAACTAAAATTCTTAGCGGAAACAACTCATTAGCGCTGAAATCACTCTTCCAACGAGTTGTATAGATTTCACCATGGGCATGGATGTACAACTTCAAACCATCAAAAAGATACAAGATCATGTGTTACAAGAAAAATTAAAACTTTTAGAAGATACGCAAATAAAGAAATGTCCTAAATGTGAACATAAATTGGCTAAATAAGCCCAGCAAATCTCTCCTTTTCATGATGTTTTCACCGATCATAACGTGAGTATTCAACGGAGAAAATAGTTGAAGTGTAACGTCGAAACACCCACTACAGCAAAAATTCTTTTCGGCACGGTGCAATCCGCAAAGTTACAAAAAATACAAACAGGTAACAAAGCGAATAACCCTTATCGTAATAGGTAAGCCTTATTAGCGATGTTTTCTGCTGCCATACGCCCTATAAATAACCATGATAAAATAACGCAAGACACTGAATCCGTGGGCTCAACTCTGGAAAAAATATCAGATCAAAAAAAATAAATTTTGTCGATACCTGAAGCAAACAAATTAATAATCAATATTGAAGGTGGTCATATAAATACCACGGATAAAAATGCACGCATAATGGAAGGGATGACGTCAGTTATTTATCAACAAGAAGCCATAGAATCCAATGATAAAAATACACGTAATTATTTAACGAGTAAGCATTGTGCAGCATCAGTGCAAGAAGGTGATGGACAATAAATGCTCTCCCGCACGATCATTGCGGCGCAGAAACAGGTCATAACTGAACAAACACGCTTTCCACGTTATGTACAGGTGCAAAAAATTGCTGGAATCTCGCGCAGACTCTCAGACCTTTGTCTGGCTCCATAACATGTATTTTAGACGGGTTTCATTTAGCCCTGAAGCTTCAAAATATGTAGTTGCCAAAGAAGTTGAAAGAAAAACTTTTACGGATGAAATGACATCTTTGTAAAGAACGTGTCGATAACGTTTTAGTCAAATTAACTCAGTTAATTGAACCGACCAGATCAATAAAAAATGCAAGATAAAATCGCGAAATTTCAGACATATATTTCAAATAACAGGCTAAAAATTGTAGATTACCGTAACCGACAAAAAACAAAGATATATATTTACCAGCAATCACGCAAAATCAACCGAAGAAAGCCTCATTAATCAGCGTTGTAAACGTCAGCAACATATAAGATGTTGCAGAAAAAGATTAAACCCACTCCTTCAAATAAGAGCAACATTGAAGAGTAAAGATGAATGAGAAAATAAGTGGCAAACTACAATATTGAATGCCATTTAAAATAATGACCACACTATAGGTTACACTTCCATAGGATATAGACATGCATAAAGGCGAACTCTCCAAAATATATAAAAATTCTGCTGTGACAAAATACTACCCCCTAAGTAACGGCGACAAGCTACCTCAAAAACAGGACAAAATGCGAATACGTGTGGACCACACACACACACTACCTCCCTTAATATTCAATAAAAAAATGAATATACCTTTATTTACAAACAACAGTAACGAACTGTCATTTAAAAACATCCGACGTGGCCTTGACTTCAACAGATTTGAGTACGACATTACACTCATTGACAAAATGACGCCAATGAATGAAATACCCACGTGCACAATACACGAGGCTAATCTACTGGTGCCCCTAATGAACCGTAATTTGGTGAATTGTGAGAACATTGAAGATTTGAATAAATTTGCAAAAAAATGTGAACCTTCCGCAGATAACTCTATCTTAGCAGATCATAAATATATAGGTGATGACCCTTTCACTATACATTGTACCTCTAGGAACAATATTGAACCACAGAGCAATCTTATATTGGTTAAATCGAATACAGAGCTCAGTACAACCCTTGGTAGAGGTGGACTGTATCGTGTGTACCGGGGTGAGACATCTCCTCATGGGCTTAAAGCATCTATATATTACTTTCGATTCTGTGCCGATCCTGACTTATCATCTACGTCTATAACATTAGCTTCATTATCGCTCGGTATTCTAAAAAGTTTATGCCTGTGGGGTGATGTGCGTGGGAAGCACCTATTACATTTAGTAGTCAAAATAGATAATATGTATTCAAACGAACAACGTGAGCAAATTTTAATGGATATACTTGATAACGCCGACTGCCTAGATTATTGTTGTCGCCATTTATTGAATTATATACTTAGGTACCAGGCTACAAATGGTCACGGTAAAACCGTAAACCATATTGAAGAGCATTATAGAAAAAGTTATAGTAACTATTATAGGATAAAAGCAAACGTACGGAATACATCATTAATTGAGTTGCGAGCATGCACCGCAGCATCAAAGCGTCAAGATTCAATACTTACACATGCTGCCACCGTGGGCGGAACTATAGTTCAAATATTGGCTACTGTCGTAGTGGTTGCCTGTAATATCATGGGAGCTCCATTAAGTTTTCCGTTGATAGCAGGTGTGGTAGTGACTGAGGTTATCGGTAAAGTACTCTCATTAATTAACCACATTCCTGGATGCCAATCTGGTGAACTAACATCTGAAGAACTAGCGACGCTGGTAGGTATTGGTCTGCTTGAACTTATCCTAAGCGCTGTTCTAATACTCTTAGGCACCAAAGGTATCGGAACCCTTGGCCAACGCCCAGTTATAATAAACTTAATAAATATTGTGGTAGGTACTGGGTCGGGTGTTATGAAGGGATTGTATGCGATTGTTGATTTCAACCTGCAATCAAACAAGCGCGCCCCGAACTCTGATCTAAATCACGCCGTAACTAACCTCTGGGGAAACCGTAATGCAAACACTGACTTCGTTGACGACTTTACCGATCGCACATCTAAATTAACCGAACTCGTATCCAAAATAAATCTTATAAATCATACCTATGTTAAATCTAATTGTAGTCCAGCGAAATTACACGATTCCCATAGTCCTGGTGGGCAGGCGCAAGTTAGCTATTATAAAAATATAGAAATTTATCTGCCGCCTGGCGGCGGCCCAACTGATTACATTTTTATTCCTTCTACCGGGGGTGTGTCGAAAAGTCTAAACCCTTCAGGGGTGTGCCACGTTGGGACCAATGCATTTGAGTATGACATAAGGTTGAATTACCTTATTAGTGAATACGACAACATCTGGTTCAAAAAATAAAAAGAAAAGTCTACAATCTGCAACATAAATTGTCCAAAATAAAACAATACTTATCTACAATTGAGGAATAAAACCTGTGGAGAACACACATCCAACATGGATAGGATAACAAAATAATCGTTTCAATCATAACCAACTTTTGTGTATAAATTCTATATTGTTATGCTCATATAACGGTTTACAAACCTCCTTGTGTACTTCTAACAATAAATTTTTTTCCCAATGCTAACTCGGGAAACAGAATAATCATTTTAATTAATTAGCGGTATGTGTGGGTAATATGACGTTTATACATAAATAAGATATTACCGTCAGTTCAAGGAGGATCCGCTATGTCTAGTTACGTGAGAACGTCAACAATTTCAGTACGGTTAACGTTTACAAGCATCGCTAGGATTAGTTTGGCGATACGAGCATGATTGCTGACTTAATAAAAGATGGATGTGGTGTTACGACTAAGTCATTAGGTACGGTAATTAAACCTATACTTTGTGAGCTTACGGTTGCGTAGCTTGATTTAAGTAACACACCTAAATATCGATATTTATCAGGGCTTTTCCACAGCACAACATGACCTAGACAATTTGTCTAAGTCAGATCGTTTCATGTAATTTCAGAGGGTATTAACTATTGTCCAGATAATTCCAAGGAAGATAATTTTCAGGATTTGCTATTACATTTTCTCGTTCACGTTGTAGCAAATTGAAGTAAGTAAATACATTAATGCCTGCTTTCCCTGCCGTAGCAATGATTGAAGTAATAACATCACTAATACTGGCACCCGATAACGTTTTAAAGAACATCGAGTTTTTTCTGCTCCTTACTGTTAACTTTAATTGCGCTTCCATGGCATTGTTATCTAATTTTGCTCCTTCAAGTCGGCAGAAGCTTGTTAATTCTTGATAGTGCTTATTGAAATACTTGATCGCTAATCCTAACCCACTATTTTCTTCAACCGTGTTATTTTTAAGAGAATTAATCCGGACACCCACCGCTAAAAAAATCAACTGAAGAAATTATCCGGACACCCACCGCTAAAAGCATTTAGATTTGTAACAGTGAACGTGACATTAAAAGTTCGAGTGGTGAAGTATAAATTTAAAGTACTGATAGTGATAATGGGTTCAGGGGGAAAGTTTTAATTTTCTAGCTAATATACAGTTTTAAAGACAACAGGAAGCCTCAACGTGTAGCAGCATTGATATGACAGATGAATAGGTTACGATATTAAGCGATATCGAGTAAATCTCTACTATTGTTAATATCCTGACGTCGTTTTAATTTTTGATTTTGACAGTATTTACTGATTGAATCCGGTGAGCCAACGGCACTTTTAAATAACTGTTCGAACTGGGTGGTGAGCTTGAGCCAGTTTTCGGGTGATATGTTTAAACGTTCTAAAATACAGCAATTTGCATTATCAATAGAACCGCGTTTATCTTCTCGAATACAACGCCCAGTTAAATCAACTAATTTAAGATGGCTCTGTTCCATAATACTGTTGTCCCTCGATGAATCCCCTATTTTTAAAGGGTTAGGCGATAAATTGGTTTTTT
>JABSOJ010000288.1 GCA_013216005.1 Alteromonadaceae bacterium
ATCCGCTTAACTACATGTTATTAAGGTTATTTTTAATTATTTATTTTTTATAAAATTGTACGGAATGTAGGCTTTATGCAGCCTGACTTCCATACCAACAGGAAAATGGAAAGAGCCAATAAATCTCTAATGATCATCTATATCTGGATAGTATTTAAGATATGACTTCAACTCGCTTAATTAAATGTTATTTTTATTAACTAGAACAACAGCAGTTTTTATGGCGTTGGTATAGACGAAAATTTTTCCAATGAGCTAAAAAAACAAAGGTTGCCCCTAATATAGTTAAGCTTTTTTCTCCTGACTCCCCCATAGTTTCATGACCTAAAAGTAGCGCTAAAATAAGTAGTATTAGTCCTAAGGCACCCAAGAAAAGTAATCTGTATCGTTGATGACCTTTACATCCCATGGTGAGTGCATAAATACTTGTTGGAATAACAGCGACTAACATCCATGTGTGAAAAGCATCGTTATCAAGGTGTAATGCTGCCAAGCTAGGTAAAAGTATCAGGATTAATGGCAATGCTAGGCAATGTATTGCGCATAACATGGATAAACCTATTGAAAACTTGTCTGTTATTTCTTGTCCTTTACTCATTAACTATTACCTTTTACTTTGCGACTCAGCTTTAGTTAAGTAGCATTACTATTTATGAAGCAACTTTTGCTAAGCAATCATTGCATATGCAGTTCATTTCTAGCTGAGGACTAACAAGTTGAAAGCCCGCGTGTTCAATATTTTGCTTAAGTTCATCGATAGTGGACTTAATAATACTAATTTCTTTTACTTGATTGCAAGATCCACATATTAAAAATTGTGGTACACCATGAGCATGGTCACAAGTAATATGAGAGCAGGACACATATTTATTTGCCAAATTTAGTTTATGTACAAGGTGCTCGTTTTCAAGAAACTCTAAAATTCTATACACCGACATCGCAGGTATTTTTTCACCAAAACATTCTTCAAATAAATCGATTAGTTCATAAGCAGAAAGCGCTTTTTCTGATTGAATAAGTGTTGATAGAACTTGCTTTCTTTTGGTTGTTAAGCGTGAACCGTGATTTTTACAATATTTTTCGGCATGTACGATAATTTCGTCAACTTTATTCATTTTTCATCTCAAACTAATTTTTTGTTATAGCGCTAAGTGCTGCAACACCTTATTGTGTTTATATAATCTACATAGTGTGTATTTGATTAACACCAGGAAATATTGCAAATACTGTAACAGAATTGTTTAAAATATGACTTAACATTGTTGGTTTTCTTGTCTCAAGTAAACTTGAAACCTACATTCCGCACATTTAAAATGTTGATTTAAATGAACTTTAAAAGTCATAAAATGTAGCCATGTATTTGTGTGTTTTATAATCAATTGATAAATATAGGTTTATTTTAAATTGCCATTATTGGTCAATTTGCGAACTTTATATAAAAAACTGCTTAACTACATGTTATTAAAGTTGTTTTTAATTATTTTCTTTTTATAAAATTGTACGGAATGTAGGTTGAAAGTACGCTAACATTAGTATTATTGTAACCAGTAGAAAATTGTAGAGACTTCAAGTAACTATTTGGAAGCCTCTACTTGATTTTTCTGCCGTTTAATTAAACTATACCGTTACAATATAATTAACATATTTAATACTTACGTACCTATGGCTGTTTATTTTTAGTCATGATCATGACCTTCTTCTGCGATACCTAACCAAACAATTGATTTAGCCGCGAAGTTCATCTCAATATCGTCTTCAATACTCATATTTTCTAGATTAATTTGCAAAATATGATTCGCAATAGGATCTGATACATACACATAATGACCATTTTGTGCCATTGCCATACTAAATCTCATTCCTTCAGGCATGGTTGAAATATCTTCTTGAGAAATATCTATGCTTTCTTCAAGTTCCCAGTGCATTTCTCCATCATGTTCATGAGAGCTAAGAATATTGAGCTTGCCTTTACTATCTAGAATTAAAAAATGTTCTCCTTCATATGAGAAGCCATAAGATACAGGACTCGCATTGTTCTCAGGCTGCCATTCAAGCTTTTCCATTTCACTTGCTTCAGGATTAACACTTACTAAAATAGCTGTGTTACCGCCATGAGCAGAAGCAATACCAATAAAGGAATCGCTTTCTTCATGGCTATAAAGTGTACCTATACGTAAGCTATCTAATTCATCGATGTTAGCAATCTTTTCTGAACTGTACTCACCATTGTGCTGACTCGCGACTAATACACCATCGCTACAACCAAATAACACATACTCGGTATTTTGTGCCGCACCATGTAAATCAGGGCAGGTAACGTCCAAGATTTCTTCTTGTATATATTCATTATCGTGTAAATGATAAACACCGACTTGGTCAGGTAAAATTTTAGCTACGGATGTATTATCAGTATCATCACGACGCACAGTAGCCAATAAATGTTCACCTTGAGGTTTAGCCACACCATGCATATTAATATTATATTCTAGAGAAGGCACTTCACTGATCTCGTTACTAATGTCGGTATCTTTTACCACTTGTACTGATGCCGATACACCTGAATCAGCATCCCCGTCAAAAAATAAAACCATTTGATCGTCATGTTTCACAATATGTGTTGGGCGACTTCCACTTAATTCAAAACTATTAATTACAGGCATTTGTTGATAATCATGTAAATGGATATCATGATTTTCACGCCATAATCCTCCATCAACAAAACCCACATAGTCCTGACTTCTACTTGCGACTACCGCAAATCGAAATCCCGCAGAAGCTGTTAAAGTATTATCATCATGCGTTAATGAGAAAGTATCGAGTAAATCACCTTCATCTAAATCGAATATAGCCGCTTCGTTTGTTTCTGCTGATAACACAGCTAATCGTCCCATAGATTCAATGGTGAAACTGTCATCATCATGATTATGGTCATCTTCTACCTCCACTGCTATGGTTTCTTTTTCAACAATGACCGTTTCGGCATCACCACAACCACTAAGTAATAATCCTGCGATAGCTGCCGTAATGAGATTAAACTGAAATGATTTATTCATTCTGTATTTTCCTTAATTGAGTAAGTGTTATGTTTGAATTAGAAATAGCCTCTGACACCTATTGCAATGCTGCGACCTGGGCGTGGGGCAATGTCTTTAATAAATGATGTGTGCACTCTAGCTTCAGTATCAGTTAAGTTACTGGCTTTCAAATACAGGTCGATATCATGATTTAATACTTGAATATCGTAAGAAACATTTGCATCAATTAAGGTGTAGCCTTCGGTTGCACTTTCATAATCTGAAATATGGTTTTGATCTTGATAACGTGTAATATTAACGTGAGCACTTAGTTGTTCATTTTCATAACTGAACTGGCTACCAAACCTCAAAGGAGGGGTACGTGATAAATAATCGCCATCTTTTAACCTGGCATTAACATAATCTGAGAATACCGTTGTTTTAAATGTATTGGTTATCTGCCAAGCAACTTGAGCTTCAAAGCCATATAAAATCACATCATCTGTTTGAAATGAGTAAACAGGTAGCTCACTGCTGTGTTCATCTTCTTCATGCTCATCTCCTTCATGTTCATGTCCACTTTCGGCATAAAGGCCACTAAAATTCTGATAGTAGTAATTGTCAACTTGGTTGTAGAAAGCATTTAAAACAAAGGCAACGTCGCCTTGTGTTTTTCTCAAGGTCAGATCAACATTGTTTGCCGTTTCAAGATCAATTACCTCTTTTGATAAACCAATGAGCCTTTCGTCATATTCTTCATCTAATGCAAACAATGCACCTATTTCATAAGTACCTGTACCGATATGAGGGCCGAAGGATAATAGTTCAGAGGCTGATGGCGCACGTTCTGAACGTGATATTGAAAGTCCTATGTTATAACTAGGTGTGAAATCCCAAACTAAACCAGCTGAAAAGCTAACGGGGGTGAATTCATGCTCCACAGCAAATGTACGTGTAATGCTTACTTCGTCATCTTGATGTTCGCCAGTATGATCATCGTGTTCCTCTTCTTCCTCATGAGCATGTGCATCTAAAATAGGAAGTAATACGTTATCGGCTTTTAATGTCACATATTCAATTCGAGCACCGAATTGTAATAATACCTCTCCAAAATATTTCTCTTCAATTAACGCTAAGGCAATAGTTTCGGCTTCTGATGGAGGTGTAAATGCTTCTTCTCCTTGTGCCGATACTTCACTACTCTTAAAATGAAAACTTATGCCACCATTCCAGTCGGATAAAAAATTATGAATAACATCAAGCTTAATTTCTTGGGTCTTATTCTCAAATAACGTTCCTATTTCACCATCTTCAATTTCAGCGTGTTTATAATCAGTAAAGCCACTACGTAATTGGACTTTTTTGAGCCATTCGCCTTCAAAATTAAATTCACCTAATAATTGAACACGAGTTTGTTCTAAATCTGCAAAAACACTTTCGCTTTGCTCATCTTCATCGCCATGTGCGTGACCCGGAATACCGTATTCACGATTAAACTGCTCTACCGAGATCCCCATATAACCGTTATCAAACAAATAACTAGTACCTAAAGTTAACCCTTGGGATTTTTCCGCACTGTTTTCGACAACGAATTTATCTCCATCACCTTCCTCATGTTCTACTTCAGCCTCAACAGGCACTTCATAATCATTTGATTCCCGCCAGTATCCATCTGCATAAAACCCGAATGACTCTGTTCCGGTTGTTAAATTAAAAGAAGCCAATTTACGGTCATCAACAGAGTTATTTTCAAGTAACCATTCTCCTCGTGTATTACTGTCGATAGGCACGCGCCCATCAACAACATTAATCACACCACCAACGGCTCCACTGCCATAAAAAAGTGTCGCTGGGCCTCGCAGCACTTCTATTTGTTGGGCAGTAGATACTTCTGAAGCCACAGAGTGATCAGGTCCAACTCTAGATACATCGCTAACATCTAAGCCATTTTGTGTGATCAATACACGAGGGCCACTTAAACCACGAATGATAGGTGTACTTGCCACATTTCCGTGAAAGTTAGATTGTACCCCTGGTAATTTTTCAAGACTATCGCCTAATGTTGATGCTTGTTGACGGCGTAATACATCGCCTGCAAGTACACTCACAGGGGAGGCTGATTCCATTATTGACATGTGAATAGGTGTTGCCACAATATCTATAACTTCAATAGGAGATCGCGTTAATACCATTGTTAAGGTTTTAACCTCATCTTTAGATAAGATAATGTTTTGATGCAGATGAGCAAAGCCGGAAGCAGAAATGTGTAATTCATTTTTACCTGGGATCAGATCATGAAAAACGAAGTGACCATTTTTATTAGTGATAGTTTTAGTATCCGTTCCTTCCACTCTAACTGTAGCGCCTGCAACCGCTTTACCATCACTATTTTTAACTTCCCCATTTATAGATTGCGCCATTGCGCTTGTAGGTAAAAGTAAGCCAATGAGGGCAGATATTCGTAATGTTTTATTCATCATATTCTCAATGTTATATTTCTCAGTTACGATATGTTACAACATATCATTAAAAAATAAAATTAGATTTTTTGATTAAATGTTTCTGTATTACCGATATTAAGGTGTAATTAAAATTTTTCTATTAGGCAGAACCTCTGTTTTTCGGCTGGTTAACTGAATATCAAAACCAGTAGGGTTACCCGTTGTAACGAAAAACAAGT
>JABSOJ010000289.1 GCA_013216005.1 Alteromonadaceae bacterium
TCATTTTTTAAAAATGGACTTAAAACATGTAAATCAATAAATTACCGTGGTAACAACAATGTTATGGAACAGAGCCTCAATAATATAGTTATCACTAACTATATACTTAGTTTAATTAGCTATTTTAATATAAGATATCCTCAAAACGACCAATAAGATAAGACCAGCGTCATTTTAGCTACCAAAAACAATAGCAGTTCAAAAATAATAACCACCCCCTCTTATCACATTCATAACTATGATTTTTAAAGTGAACATTAGAATTAAAGCATTAACACCATGAAAAAACACTGGTCTGAGTTTTTAAAAAGAAATAATTTACCTCAACAATATATTGAGACAGCAAACACAATATTTGCTGATCTCTTAAATAAAATATTATCCCGTCAAAATAATATGCAGGGTAAACCATTATTTATCGGAATTAATGGTTGCCAGGGCTCTGGGAAATCTACACTCGCCAGTTATTTAGTCACCTTTTTAAAAAATGAGCATCAATTAAACGTTACTTCATTTTCACTTGACGATTTTTATTTTAGTCAAAACAAACGCCGGCAACTCGCCGCTGAAATTCATCCTCTTTTGGGCACCCGTGGTGTACCTGGAACTCATGATATAAAAAGGTTAAAACAAGTACTTGACGACTTAACCAAACAAATAAGCTGTGTGATCCCCCGTTTCGATAAAGCTACCGATAATCCCCAACCAGAAAATTTAACTCACCCTGAGAATAGACCTCTGATTAAAGCAATCGATGTAGTTATTATTGAAGGCTGGTGCTGGGGCGTGCATGCTCAACAGCCCGAAGAACTGCTTGAACCTGTAAATTTATTAGAGGCTGAACAAGATATTAAGGCTGTCTGGCGAACTTATATTAATGATCAGCTTAAATATAACTACCAACCACTTTTTCAAAATATGGATCTATGGCTGATGCTTAAAGCTCCCTCATTTGATTGTGTTTACCAGTGGCGATTAGAGCAGGAAAAGAAGTTAAGACACAAACAAGCTGTAGAGTCGTTAAGATTTAACAAAGAAATGTCTAATTCTAAAATGACTAATTCAACAGTGTCTAATTCAACAATGTCTGATCATATAATGAACAACGAACAAATATTACATTTCATTCAATACTTCCAACGTCTTACCGAGCATGCTTTAAAAACCTTACCCAATAAAGTCGATTTTGTATTTGAACTAGACGTAAATAGAAAAGTCATGAACTTCAAATAACTAAAGTGAAGATATATTTATAAAGAGTTAAAAACTGAATTCAAATATAATTTCAGATTAAATCATTCAAAATTGCCGGGAAAACTGGTAAATAACGTCTAGACACTGTTAGAATCAAACTAAGTTTTTTTTATTAAAATATGAGAATTATTCAAGATGGGCAGAGCTTACCAAAACCGCAAATTGTCGATGGCCAAAACTCAAGGCGCAAAAACAAAAGTTTATTCTAAATACGGTAAAGAAATTTACGTATCCGCCAAAAATGGTAGCACCGACCCAGATAGCAACTTGTCTTTACGTCGCTTAATTGAAAAAGCAAAAAAAGATCAGGTTCCTACCCATGTTATTGATAAAGCCATTGAAAAAGCTAAAGGTGCTGGTGGTGAAGATTATTCTCACGCAAGATATGAGGGCTTTGGTCCTGGTGGTTGCATGGTAATTGTTGATTGTCTTACCGACAACGGTAACCGTACTATCAAAGATATTCGTCAGTGTTTTAGTAAAACGAATGCTAAAATAGGATCTTCTGGCACAGTTTCACATATGTTTGATCATCAGGCCCTATTCGCTTTTAAAGGTGAAGACGATGAAAATGTTTTAGAAAACCTTATGATGGCTGATATTGACATTACTGACGTTGAACTTGAAGATGGCATAATTACGGTTTTTGCCCCTCATACAGAGTTTTTCAAAATTAAAACAGCATTCGCAGAAACCATGCCTGAGTATAACTTAGAAGTTGAAGAAATCACCTTCGTACCTCAAACGTATATGGAAATTACCGAAGAAGATGATATTGCCAATTTTGAAAAATTCATGGCAATGTTAGATGATTGTGATGACGTACAAGAAGTTTATCACAACGCTGAAATTTCAAACTAATTAAGTTTTTATCCCTATTTATCAGACAAATACATCTGCAATAAATAAGTTTTCGATAAATTATATTAATGGGTTATGCTTTTGGCTAACCCATTCAACACTCTAATTTCCCGGAAGAAACTTATTGATCTGTCGGATCTTTTTCACTCATTTTGACTTCTTGCCAATATTGTTCAAGTGTATCCAGATCATGTTCTTTAAAAGATTGCGACGATTGCTCTACTTTAGCTTCAACTTGCTGAAAACGTTTAGTAAACTTCCTATTTGCCTGACGTAGTAAAGCTTCAGGGTCTTTTTTTGCATGCCGGCATAAATTAACAACCGCAAACATCAAGTCACCCAACTCTTCTGCTAAAGCCACAGGGTCGCGATGTAACTCTTCTTTTACTTCATCAACTTCTTCTGCAACTTTAGCAAAAACATCATCAATGTTATCCCAATCAAATCCAACATGTGAACAACGTTTTTGTATTTTTGCCGCTTGAGACAGCGCAGGTAAACTTTTAGGAATATCGGCTAATATACTAAGTTTTCCTACTGAATTTTTAACATCGGTATTTTTTTCCAGCGAATTATACTCATTTTGTTGATCACTTTTAGACTGCCGTTCTCTGGCTTTTTCATTCTCCCAGTTCGCTTTAATTTCAGCATCGGTGCTTAAATCAGAATCTGAAAATACATGAGGGTGACGACGTATCAGCTTTTCACATATCGCAGCAACAACACTATCAAAATCAAAACGTTTTTGTTCTTTCCCTAACTGGCTATAAAAAACCACCTGAAAAAGTAAATCACCTAACTCTTTTTCTAATTCACTAAAATCACCTTGCTCAATAGCATCTACAACTTCGTAAGCCTCTTCAAGAGTGTGAGGTACAATCGAATTGAAATCTTGCTTTAAATCCCAGGGACAACCAGTTTCAGGATCACGTAATACCTCCATGATCCAACGAAGTTTATCCATTGAAGGCTGCTGATTTATTAAATCATTTATCATATTCTTCAAAGCCTTTTTACGCTGGCAATAGCATCAAGCTGCAACAATTTAGAAATTAATCTCGATAAAATTTCATTATTGGCAATTTCAATTTTTATCACCATTGCCATCGTTTCTTTCGCCGAGTCTAAATGACTTTCCATCCCTACAATGCTGACACGCTCATTAGCAATGATGGTAGAAACATCTCGCATCAAACCTTGGTGGTCATTGGCAATTAGCTGAATACTTGCCTGATAACTTTTCTTATTTTCATCCCCCCACTGAACTTCAACAATACGTTCGGGTTGCTGGCTTAATGAATTGGACAATTGCTCACAATCAAAACGATGAACAGAAATGCCACGACCTTGAGTAATAAAACCAGATATCTGATCTCCCGGTACCGGCTGACAACATTTAGCCATATGAGTTAGTAAGTTACCCACACCTGAAACAGTAATGGCATTACCGTCACCACCAGATTTCGAAACCGAGGACGGCTTAACTAAACTTTGAGGATCAATTTCCGGCAGCGGTTTCGATTTACCGTCCTGTTGTTCCAAATAATGAATAACTTGCAATAAACGCGCATTCCCTGAACCTATTGCCGCGTATAATTCTTCTAGATTATTAACGTTAAAACGTTTAGTGGCACCATCTAAATTGACATGAGTTAAAGACAATTTAGATAGTTCATTGTCAAGCTGTTCTTTTCCCTGACTAATATATTTATCACGGTCTTGTAGCTTAAAAAAATGCTGAACTTTCGCTCTTGCCCTTGGAGTATGAATATAATTTAAATTTGGATTTAACCAATCTCTACTTGGATTAGGGTTTTTGCTGGTTAAAATTTCTAATTGATCTCCTGTTTGCAAACGGTGTGTAAAAGGAACTATTCGGCCGAATACTTTTGCTCCAATGCAGCAATGTCCAACATTTGAGTGAATATAATAAGCAAAATCTAGCGGTGTTGCGCCAACAGGTAAATCAATGACATCACCATTTGGAGTGAAAACATAAATCCTGTCTTCAAAAACCTGACTGCGTAACTCATCTAATAATTCTCCGCTTTCACTGACATCTTCCTGCCATTGCAAAATTTTCCGCAACCAACTGATTTTCTCATCAAACCCTGTTTTCTTATCTCCGGATTTACCACCAGCACTGCCCTCTTTATAACGCCAATGGGCCGCAACACCCAGTTCAGCATCATCGTGCATTTGCTTCGTTCTAATTTGTACTTCTACAGGTTTGCCTTCCGGTCCTAAAACAACGGTGTGTATTGATTGATAACCGTTTGCTTTAGGTGTTGCGACATAATCATCAAACTCGTGATGTAAATGTTGCCAATTTGTATGAACAATACCAAGTGCGCCATAACAATCTTGTATTTCTTCAACAATGATACGTACCGCTCTAACATCAAATAGCTGATCAAAGTCTAAAGACTTTTGCTGCATTTTTTTCCAAATGCTATAAATATGTTTGGGCCGTCCGTAAACCGTTCCTTTAATCCCCAGTTTATCAAGTTGCGTTGTTAAGAAATTAACAAACTCCAGCATATAACGTTCACGATCTAATCGCTTTTCATCGAGAAGTTTTGCTATTTTCTTATATACATCAGGATGTAAATAACGAAAGGCAATATCTTCCAATTCCCATTTTAATTGCCCTATACCTAAACGGTTAGCCAAAGGAGCATAAATATTAGCGGTTTCTTTCGCGGCCAAAACACGAGTTTCTTCGTCAGATTCTTTAACAATGCGTAAATTACACAAACGTTCAGCTAATTTAATAACGACCGCTCTAACATCTTCAACCATAGACAGAAGCATACGACGAATATTATCAACTTGATTTACCGCGACCTGATTTGACTGAGTTTGCTGAAGCGCTTTTATCGCATCCATCTGCTTAACGCCTTTGCATAACAAAAGCACCTGCTTACTGAAGTTATCTTCAATATATTCAGTTGAAATACAATTGTATTCTTGTAGAGGGATCAAAAAAGCGGCACAAAGAGAGTCTTTATCTAAATTTAAACTTGCTAATATCTCCACCATTTCCAGAGATTTACTTTGACACTCCAACTGATCAGCAAAAAAACTACTGACCTTATTCCACAAAGCTTCTAAAGCACTATATTTTGCAGGACTAAGCTCAAGGGCAGCTAACCATTGTTCAAAATTTGTTTCTGACATTTGATGTGATTTACGCACCGAAACCATAAACTTTTCCTACCTTAATATTTTAATTACTTTGCATAACCGGACAGATGAAATTATATGCCAAAAAATAAGCCATGTATCGGCATTTTTTAACTTTGCGGCTTTTTATGTCCCCTCAAATATACCGTTACAAGTCATGATGTTTTTCGATGAATTATGTCCTATATTGAATTATACAAGTCATTGTTAATAACAAACCTCTGAACGATATTAAATAATGACTTACATTAAAAAACACAAGGAGCAATCATTATGAATTCAGGTGAAATTTTTGGTATTGGTACTGATAAAAAAGTCTATTTAGTGCCCGAACGAAAAGTCAATAGCCATTGCTACACATGGGCTGTAGCGATTAATTCAAAACGAAGATTT
>JABSOJ010000290.1 GCA_013216005.1 Alteromonadaceae bacterium
TGTGGTAAATTTCTGGAAAATGGCCTGATTTCAGCAAACAGGTTGTAAGTCAAACTATCCTCTCGGAAGCTCACAAAAAGTCAGCAAGAAGGGCCAAAATAAATCCCCTTATTCCTTTTTGGAATAAAAAATAAATATCTATTCCTTTTCCTTCCTTTAAATACTGTTTATCATTTATCCATTATTTGAAATGGGCAGGGTGACAGTTATGCTGCAAGAAAAGAAAAATTTAAATCAAACGGTGCTTGATGTAAGCCAGTTATCTTCATTAAGAGAAACTGTTGCCAGTTACTCTCCACTACAATTAGCATGGGCTAGTGGTTACTTGGCGGCTAAAAGTGAAGATTCTCCTGTTGCTGTTTTACCTACGGTTAATGCACCACAAGCGTCATCTACATTAACGATATTATTTGGCTCGCAAACTGGTAATGCTAAAGGTGTTGCTCAAGCACTGGCAGATCAAGCTCAAGCGCAGGGAATTTCGGTTGATCTGAAAAGCATGGGTGAATTTAAGCCTAAAAGCATTAAAAACATTACTCATTTACTCATTATTGCCAGTACTAATGGTGAAGGTGAGCCACCAGATGACGCACTTGCCTTACATGAGTTTCTTTCCTCGAAAAAAGCGCCTAAGTTAAACAACCTTTATTATAGTGTATTAGCATTAGGTGACACCAGTTATGAATTTTATTGCCAAACAGGTAAAGATTTTGATGAATACCTGACGAAACTTGGTGCTAATAAAATCACTGGTCGTGTGGATTGTGACGTTGATTACGAAAGCGATGCGCAAATTTGGTCTGATAATATCGTAGAAAAATCAAAGGAATTATTGGGAAATAACGAAACTTTAGCTGATGTTGTTAATATTTCTACAGCTAGTATGTCGACTGCCGGTGCAACGAGCACGTACACAAAACAGAATCCTTATTTAGCAGAGTTAAGCCTTAGCCAAAAGATCACCGGACGTAATTCAGCGAAAGATGTTCGTCATATTGAAATTGATTTAGCAGATTCCGGTATCACTTATCAGGCGGGTGATGCGCTAGGAGTTTGGTTTGAAAATGATGTTGAATTAGTCACTGAACTTATCGCAGAACTTTCTCTGTCAGCTGAAGAAATGGTTGAAGTTTCTGGTGAGTCTTTTTCACTTGCACAAGCATTAACGTCGAAACTTGAAATCACCCAGACAGCTGTTAATTTTATTCTGTTTTGGGCAGAGCAATCTCAATATGAAAATTTACTTGCTTTAGTTCAAGATAAAAATAATGCCCGTGAATATGCTGCTAATCATCAGGTCGTAGATGTTATTAAAGCTGCACCAGCCAAAGTAACAGCGCAGTCATTTGTAGATGCGCTTCGTAAAATTACGCCTCGTTTATATTCTATTGCGTCTAGTCAGGCGGAAGTTGAAGAAGAAGTTCACCTAACCGTGGGTCTTGTTGAATATCAAGCTAATGGAAATACCCGTGCTGGTGGTGCTTCCAGTTTCTTAGGTAAACGTTTGATTGAAGGTGGTGAGGTTAAGGTTTATATCGAACATAATAATAATTTTCGCTTACCTGAAGATGGAGATGTTCCTGTAATTATGATTGGTCCTGGTACTGGTGTTGCGCCGTTTAGGGCTTTTATGCAAGAACGTGAAGCCAGTGAAGCAACGGGTGATAACTGGATGTTCTTTGGAGACCAGACTTTTACTCAGGATTTTTTGTATCAGGTTGAATGGCAGGCTTATTTGAAGTCAGGTTTATTAACCAGAATGGATGTTGCTTTTTCAAGAGATCAAGCTGAGAAAATTTATGTACAAGATCGTTTGCGTGAGAATGCAGCTGCAGTTTATGCATGGTTAGAGCGTGGTGCTCACCTTTATATTTGTGGTGACATGAGCCGAATGGCAAAAGATGTTGAAGCCACATTAATTGATATTGTTGTTGAACACGGCAAGTTAACTAATGAAAAAGCACAACAATATTTGAAAGATTTACGAAGCGCTAAGCGTTATCATAAGGATGTTTATTAATGAGCATTTTAAAGAAAGAAACAAAATTAGTAGGACAAGGACCTTTAGTTGTAGAAGGCAAGTTTGCTGATAACGAACGTCTTAAAAGCGAAAGTAACTTTTTACGTGGAACGATCACTGAAGATCTACAAGATCGAATGACAGGCGGGTTTACGGCTGATAATTTTCATTTGATCCGTTTGCATGGCATGTATCAGCAAGATGATCGGGATTTTCGGGCCGAGCGTACGAAACAAAAACTAGAACCAATGCACAATGTGATGTTGCGGGCACGTTTACCCGGTGGAGTGATCAAGCCTGAACAATGGTTAGCGATTGATAAGTTTGCTGGTGAGAAAACGCTATATGGCAGCATTCGCCTAACAACACGCCAAACATTTCAATATCATGGGGTATTAAAACCTGATGTCAAATTAATGCATCAAACATTAAATAGTGTTGGTATTGATTCAATTGCTACCGCTGGTGATGTTAACCGAAATGTTTTGTGCACACCTAACCCGGTTGAATCAGAGTTACATCAACAATCCTATGAATGGGCTAAAAAAATAAGTGAACACTTATTACCAAAAACAAGGGCTTATGCTGATATTTGGTTAGATGCAGAAAAAGTTGAAACGACTGATGTTGAACCTATATTGGGCAGTACATATTTGCCACGTAAGTTTAAAACGACTGTTGTTGTACCGCCACAAAATGATATTGACGTACATGCAAACGACTTAAACTTTGTTGCAATTGCTGAAGCTGGTCAATTAATTGGTTTTAACGTATTAGTGGGTGGTGGTTTAGCGATGACTCATGGGGATAAATCAACTTATCCCCGTAAGGCTGATGATTTTGGTTTTATTCCACTGGAAAAAACACTTGCAGTTGCTGAAGCTGTTGTGACAACCCAACGAGATTGGGGTAATCGAGTAAATCGTAAAAATGCAAAGACTAAATACACCTTGGATCGTGTTGGTATTGAGACATTTAAGGCTGAAGTTGAAAAACGGGCAGGTATTAGTTTTAGTGAAAGTCGTCCTTATGAATTCACTGAGCGTGGCGATCGTATAGGTTGGGTTAAAGGTATTGATGGAAAACACCATTTAACTTTATTTATTGAAAATGGTCGTATCCTTGATTTTCCAAACAAACCACTTAAAACAGGTCTTGTTGAAATTGCCAGGATCCACCAAGGGGATTTTCGTTTAACCGCAAATCAAAATCTTATTATCGCGGGAGTGGCGGAAAAAGATAAAGCAGAAATTGAAAAAATTGCCCTTGAAAGTGGTTTGATTAATAAAGCTGTTTCCAATCAACGTAAAAGCTCTATGGCTTGTGTAGCATTTCCAACTTGCCCATTAGCTATGGCTGAAGCTGAGCGTTATCTACCGGGTTTGGTCACTGATGTTGAAGCTATTTTAGCGAAACATGATATCGCTGATGAAAGTATTATTTTGCGTGTTACCGGTTGTCCTAATGGCTGTGGTAGAGCTATGTTGGCAGAAATAGGTCTTGTTGGTAAAGGTCCGGGTAAATATAACATGCATCTAGGGAGTAACTTAGGAGGAACTCGTGTTGCTAAAATGTATAAAGAAAACCTTGATGAACAAGCCATATTAAATGAAATTGATAGTTTAGTTGCCCGTTGGACAAAAGAGCGTAATGCCAATGAATCTTTTGGTGATTTCACTATTAGGGCAGGCATTATCGATGAAGTTATTATCAGCGTGAGGGATTTTCATGATTAATATAAATAATGCTATCGCTAACAAATTGGAGATGCCTAAAACAAATGGTCGTAAGGTACAAACCAACAATGAATTTTCAGCTTCACTTCCTGAGCCATGGCTCAATCAATGGAATGAGATATTGGAGAAAGAAACGGCAGTTTCCAGAGTTGAATTGGTCATGGAAAAATTACCAAGTCATTTTGTATTGTCTTCTAGTTTTGGTATTCAATCAGCAGTAATGTTGCATCTGGTCACTCAAGTTGATGCAAATATTCCAGTGATATTAACCGATACAGGACACCTTTTTCCCGAAACGTATCAATTTATTGAACAACTCAGTGAACGGTTGAAGCTTAACTTACATGTTTATAGTGCAGAGAAAAGTGCGGCTTGGCAAGTTGCTAAGTACGGTGAAGAATGGGCGAAAGGGCATGATGAGCTAAAATTATATAATCGTCGTAATAAAGTGGAACCTCTAGAACGGGGACTTACTGAATTAAAAGCGGCTACCTGGTTTTCAGGTGTGCGTCGCCAACAATCTGAACATCGAAAAAGTCTATCTGTTGTGAGTATTTTGCGGGGAAGATTTAAAGTGCATCCAATAATTGATTGGTCCAACAAGGATGTTCATCAGTATTTGGCTAAGCATAATTTACCCTATCATCCATTATGGGACCAAGGATATGTTTCGGTTGGTGATGTTCACAGTACTAAGCCATTAACTTTGGGTATGGATGAAAGTGATACGCGTTTTTCTGGTATGCAAAGAGAATGTGGTTTACATACAGATGGTGATGGAATTTAATTTTAGGCATGGTTTGTACGCAAGATATGTGGAACAAATTTTATCTTGAACAAAAACCCATACAAATTAATATGTTCAAGTGGTTAAACACCAATTTTTTACTGTGCTAGTGTTAAAGGACTAAGCCATAGGTAATGTGATTTGTTTTAACCCTGAATGTTAAAATGATAACTGAGTTGTTTTTTTAGTGATTGAAAATATTGTTCATCAGGATTATCACTGATTAAATTTGCCAGCTCAGTACCAACAGGGCTCAGTTTATAAAAACTTAATATACAATTTCCTTTTTTTGCTGATAAATTTAAAGGACATCCATTATAGTTAAAATGAAGTTCTTCATTTTTAACTAAAGGGCTTGATTCAGTTTCTTGTATGAAAAGTAAATTGTTTTCAGCCAATGTTAATAGTTCAGTGTAATGTAAACCAAAATCACTCAGGTTAATAACCAGGCGACGTTTCTTAGTAAATAAATTTAATAGTCCGGGTTTGTAGTAAACACCCGATATAATGCGGATGTTTTTTTTACTGTTGTCTTTGACCACCATACTACAGATTTTGGCAAATAATTTAGCTTCATGAATGCTCATTGTTCTGAACACTTTTAATGTTTTGTGGGAGAAAGACCCACTATGTATTATTTCCTTAGCCAATATTTTAGACCAAAGATCTTGCATGGTTTTGTTGCTGATCCCTTGGGCTAATGACAAATAATGAGTAAACCAGTCCGGATCAACCCGTTCAGCAATATCGGTATCAGAACAGTAAGCTTGAGCCCGCTTAATAATATTTTCTAAGTTTTTTTGATTTCTAAGTTGTTCCAGGCGTTCTCTTTTATGAGCTCTTTCTTGTAATAAGGGTTGTTTATCAAAAGGAATTAATGCTCCGTCGATAGCAAATTGTTTTGCAATCGTCACTAACTGCTGTTGTGGGGTAAAATTTGTTGTTCTATTAGGCGTTGGGTGTGAAGATGATTCAGCAATAACAGGGTGATTGTCATCATTAATTGAAGTAAGGACCGTATTTGTATTTGAAGGTGATTTACTAACTTTCATTCAGTTACCTTTTGTTTATAGGCAGATTCAACTCTGAAGTGCATAACCACTAAGCAGCTATAGCCACCATATGTTCAGCCATTAATTTGGCTGGCGT
>JABSOJ010000291.1 GCA_013216005.1 Alteromonadaceae bacterium
GCCAAGCGTATTACCCGCACTTTCTATTACTTTATTTATCTTGTCCTGATTTAACTGGCTGTTACTTGCATATTTCATTTCTCTAGCCGCTTTTTCTGCATTTGCTGCAATTTCCTTTGCTGAGCCATAGGTTATCAATAAGTGCTCAAGAGTCACTGAATCTGAATCCAGCTGATAGAGTACTTCTGGCCAATGTCGGCTTAGATATGCTTCCAAGCGACCTTGATTTCGCTGATACTGGCTTTGGTGTATTTCATATTCACGTCGTAAAGCGCTTAATTTACGCTCTTTTAAAGAGAGTTCTTGCCAAGGTTTTGTTAAACCATCTCTAAAAAATCTGGCAATAATCGTTGCGGCTTTAGCATCATGCAAACTTGGCACACCGTCATAAACCTCTTTAGCATCATGTACACGTTTAGCACTTGCCTGATGGACTGTAAAACCAAGCTTTTTGAACTGATATCGTAATGCATCACCATAAGTGCTTGTTGACTCCAAGATAACGACAATAGGACAAGACAGACCTTTCAAAGTATTTAACATCAATGGTGTTTCTTCTGGATGTTGCCAACGAAACAACACAGATAACGAAGTGTCTTTATTTACTAACAGTGCAAACTGTCCTTGCTTGGCAACATCAAGACCAAGTGCAACCTTTCACCTGATATTTGTTCTTTTACTGTATTCCAATTAATTTGGTTGATTTTTTTTGAATGATAACTATGCTTTTTCATGGTGGGGATACCTCCTACGGCTTAGTTAATTAAGTTTAATCTTAAATTACTATTTTGAGGGTCCCCACTTCTTTTTTCTTTCCTTTAGAATAGCTGACTACAACTATTGTAGACACATTTAACTGTGGCTGACTCATTAAGTCGTTATTTTTCAAACTCGTAGTTCGCACATTTATGTGCGCCTTAAAGTGATGCGTGGATAAATCCACGTACTACGGATTGCTTGAATAAATCTACATTGATGTGTTCTTCTCTGTTTTTAAATTTTATCAGAAACACTTAATCAATTGTATTTACCGTGTTTATTTGCTAATTAAAGATTTGAATGCGTAGGATGGGTTAGCAGAAGGCGTAACCCATCAAACATAATTTTTTGGCTCTGTTGTAGATAATTGTTGTCCCTTCAAATGGAATTAAACTCAACCCTTATATCTAGGACTCTGTGACTAATTCTCGTTAAAAAACCAATTTATCGCCTAACCCTTTAAAAATAGGGGATTCATCGAGGGACAACAGTATTATGGAACAGAGCCAATTTTTTATTCATTTATTAGATTGTTGCGTGATGATAGGTGATGGGTTAAGCTTTCGGCTAACCCATCTACGCTAAAGACTACTTTTTTTTGTGAGTTAATAAGTAAAATGAAAACAGCTTGTTATTATCACAGGCCAGGTAACAGGGACATACCTGATACTCAGCCTGGAAATAATGTCAGTTAATCGATATGTTCTTTTTCACTGATATGGTATTCAGGCATTATGCGAACGGTTTTTATTTTATTGTTGCATACATCAATAATTTCTACAGGGTAACCAGCGATCCTGACACTTAAATTTGCTTCTGGAATTTCTTCTAAATATTCAATGATCAAACCATTAAGCGTTTTAGGGCCATCGGTGGGGAAATGCCAGGACATCTCTTTGTTCAGGTCTCTTATCGTTGCACTGCCTTCCACTAAATAGCTTCCGTCTGGTTGTTCATTGACTTCTTCGCTTGGGGTAGGTGTCTTGGTGGTGGTGAAATCACCGACAATTTCTTCCAGAATATCCTCAAGGGTTACTAGTCCTTGTATATCACCATATTCATCAACCACTAAACCTAAACGTTCTTTGGCCCGTTGAAATTTTAACAGTTGAACATTTAGCGGTGTGCCTTCAGGAATAAAATAAAGTTCACGTACGGCTCTGAGTAATGTCGCTTTAGAAAATTGATTTTTTGATAACAGTTTTACTGCATCACGAACATGAAAGTAACCAACTACATTATCAATATTGTCGCGATAGAGTAATACTCTGGTGTGGGTTGATTGGGTTAATTGTTTTTGAATTTGTTTCCAGTCGTCGTTAACATCGATGCCAACTAAATCACTTCTTGGGATCATAATATCTTCAACAGTGACTTTTTCTAGATCCAGGATACTTACCAACATATTTTGATCCCGCTCTGGTAACAGTGCACCTGATTCATTTACTACAGTACGCAGTTCTTCTGAGCTTAAATTATGTTGCTCTCTCTGTTCAGAGCTAATACCTAATATGGTTAAAATACCGTTCGTTATCCAATTTACCGCAATAACAAATGGCAGCATTATTTTCAGTAATAAAGATAAAATAATAGAGCTGGGGAAAGCCACTTTTTCAGGGTGTAATGCAGCAAGTGTTTTTGGCGTGACTTCGGCAAATATTAATATCACAAAAGTTAAAATCATTGTGGCAGCAAGTACCCCTACGTCACCCATCAGTCGTAGGCCTATAATGGTAGCTATGGCAGATGCAGCAATATTAACTAAGTTATTACCAATTAAAATAAGTCCGATAAGACGATCTGGGCGATCAAGTAATCGGCTGACTCGTTTTGCTCCTTTGTGATTTTGTTTTTCAAGGTGACGTAGTCGATAATGATTTAACGACATCATGCCAGTTTCTGAACCTGAAAAATAAGCGGATATAATTATAAGTATGCCCAGTACTGCAAATAGCGTACTGGTGGATATATTATCCAATAAAGGAGCCTTTTTTAATTAATGGGTTATGCAAATGAGTATTGGGTCTTTTTTATATTTCTCAATACGGTTAAGTAATAATTTAATAAATAACCAATGCATTTTTCATTTTGGTAAAGACGTTATACCTTAAAATTAACAATAAGAGAATTATAAAAGGAATTCTTTTACAAATCGGCTACCAAAATATGACAAAGTTAAAAATATAGAAGCAATAATGGTTAACACCAATACTTTATGCCCCCGCCAACCTTGTTTAAAATGGCCCCACAAAATAATAAGATAAATGCCTAAAGCAAGTAATGAAAATACAGTTTTATGGGCTCTTTCCTTAGTAAAGAAATCTTCTAAAAAGATAAAACCACTTAGTTGGCTGATAAACAGGCAAAATGTACCAAGTGCTAAAATAAGAAAAAGTTGATTTTCAACTTGCATTAAAGGAGGGAGGTGATGGACAGCCGCTAAATTTTTACTTTTCAATTTAAAGTTTATATAAGCAACCTGAAAACTATAGAGAGTCGCAATAATTAAAACACAGTAAGCAATTAATGCCAGGGTGATGTGGCTGACCAATACTAATTTTTCAGCAGCTAAAGGAATTTGCGCTACAGGGGGAATAAATATCATGATTAATTGCCAGATACCAGCAAAGCCATACACCACAGGCAGTAATAAATTCACTTTGTATTTTAGTGCTATCGTGGTGAAAATTAAGGTGATCAGTAAGCTCACTAAAGTAATAACATTGGGTAAGCTGAAATTAATGTCATGCTGATAAAAAATAGAATGCGCACCAGTTAATGTGTGGGCAATAATAGCAATACAACCAAACGTTAAAACTAAGACTAAATTAGGCCCTTTAGCATGAAAAAGACGAGTCAGAACTGCCGCACTCGCAATCATATAACAGATAAAGGCAATAGAAGAACCAATATTCAAAAAATTCACAAACAGCTCCAAGCTTAATTTTTAGTACGTGTTTAATCGTTAAATCTATTATTTTTTATTTTCGCTTGTGAGTAAAAAACGAGTAAAAAAATACTTAAGGGTCTACATCATAGAAAAGCAATGATCTCAACACAAGCGAAATAAGCACAAACCAAAGAAAACTAATTATTAACCTGTATTTCCAAGTAGTTTGGGTATATATGCAATTAATTGTTTTCGCTTTTTTCTGTTCAGGGTATAATCCCGAGTTCGACTATTAATTTCAGCACAAATTACCTTGTAGAGAATGGCATGTTTGAGAATCTTTCCGATCGTTTAACCAAAACATTGAAAAATATCAGTGGGCGTGGCCGCTTAACTGAAGACAATATTAAAGACACTTTACGTGAAGTACGCATGGCATTACTTGAAGCCGATGTTGCATTACCGGTAATACGTGAATTTATTTCTAAGGTTAAAGAACGTGCGGTTGGAACAGATGTATCTAAAAGCCTGACCCCAGGACAAGTATTCGTTAAAATTGTTCAGAGCGAGCTTGAAGCTGCGATGGGGGAGGTTAATGAAGGGCTAAATTTAAAAGTTACTCCTCCTGCAATTGTTTTAATGGCGGGTTTGCAAGGTGCAGGTAAAACAACTACCGTAGCTAAACTAGCAAAATTTTTAACTGAGCGCGAAAAGAAAAAAGTTTTAGTTGTTAGTGTTGATGTATATCGTCCTGCGGCAATTAAACAACTACAAACCTTGGCTGAAGAAGTTAATGTTGAATTTTTCCCAAGTACTATTGAACAAAAACCTATCACGATAGCTGAAGCTGCTATAGCCCATGCAAAATTAAATTTCTTTGATGTATTGATTGTTGATACCGCTGGTCGTTTACATGTCGATGAAAGCATGATGACTGAAATCAAGGATCTTCATGCGGCGATTAATCCAATTGAAACCTTATTTACGGTTGATGCAATGACCGGGCAAGATGCGGCGAATACTGCTAAATCTTTTAATGAAGCTTTGCCTTTGACCGGGATTATTTTAACCAAAACTGACGGTGATGCCCGTGGTGGTGCGGCGTTATCTATTCGTCATATTACTGGCAAACCTATTAAGTTTATGGGGGTTAGCGAAAAGGTTGATGGTTTAGAAGCTTTCCACCCTGATCGTATTGCTTCACGAATTTTGGGGATGGGTGATGTATTGTCACTTATCGAAGAAGTTGAACAGAAAGTTGACAGAAAAAAAGCGGAAAAACTCGCTAAAAAAGTTAAAAGTGGTAAAGGGTTTGATTTAGAAGATTTCCGTGATCAGCTTGTTCAAATGAAGAGCATGGGTGGCATGATGGGAATGATGAATAAAATGCCGGGCATGGGCAATATGTCTGATAAAATTAAAGAACAAATGGATGATAAACTAACCGTTCGTATGGAAGCTATCATTAATTCAATGACACCAGCTGAACGTATCCGCCCTGATATTATCAAAGGTTCTCGTAAACGACGTATTGCTGCTGGTTCTGGCACACAAATTCAAGACGTGAATAAATTGCTTAAACAATTTACTCAGATGCAAAAAATGATGAAAAAAATGTCAGGTAAAGGTGGCATGAAAAAAATGATGCGCAGCATGCAAGGCATGATGCCTCCGGGAGGAGGAGGCATGGGTGGCGGAATGTTTGGCAGATAAGCTATTATTTATCCCCAGTAATAATTAAGCGTAGGTACATTTCTTTGTACCTACGCATTTAATCTTTAAGTATTAAGTCAGCAAATAGTTACTTATTCGAAATATCTCCCTCTTATACCAGCCTTAAGCGTTTTAACAGTTAACAATGAAAATAACCAATAACTTCTTTTCAAAAAGTGTCCGCACTATTTTTTAGCGGACAGTTATAACTGACATTCCGCACCTAATAAAATATATATGTTTTTTATACGATTTTAGTGTAAAAAGTATACGATGCGTAA
>JABSOJ010000292.1 GCA_013216005.1 Alteromonadaceae bacterium
GATCACTGGAAAGCATGTAATAAAAGGCCTGTAGCAAAAATCAAAATAAGGGACAACAATAATATGGAACAGAGCCTCATTTTTATAATAGGCCGCAAAATTCTAATCTTTCATATGATTCTAGCACAGAGTTTTAAAAACTTAATAATTCTAATAATAATCAATAGGGTTATTACAAATAATATAGGTATTCAATTGAACAATGAAACCCTAAATATCACTAACAATACCAATAACGGCAAAATATAAACGTTTCCCGCCACTTTAAATTAACCACAAATTTTTATTATGAGTGTTCAATCATTAGCAAAACCTAGTAAACCAGTGCTGATTTTTTAATACTGCAAATAAATATTGTTTTTTGACACTTGAGTAATCCTTAAAGTTAGAAGTTAAGAATTATGCCAATGGCACTTGTTATTCTATCAACTTCAACAGCTATGAATTTATAAACCACCAGACGCTACAACGCAACAAATCAATTTTCAGCTAAAACTTTGTTAAATTACATGTTTTCTAAATTTGATATATCCAAAATTACTGTCTATAGTTTTTATTTAGTTATACCGATTGGTATTAGCATTACTGAAACTAAAGGCGTTTACAGAATATTATAAAATAATTTGTTTGAAATTACTCAAGGTGTTTTCTGTGTAAGTCTTTTGAGATGAAAACTTTTCAAAAATGAAAATATGATCATCTAAAAAATAATTGCTAAATAAACGGACATCTGTTCCTAAATTCAGCAGTTAAATATAAACAGGAAATAGCTGTCCCCTCTAGCGTTTGCACTGTGAAAACCTTTTAATCACTAACTTAGTATAAGGTTAAGTGACACCGAGCTTTTCACTCAGTTAAACATGCTACTGAACCACTCTTTCCACTATTTTCAGTTCTGAATTAAGGACAACCACAAAAGCCTGTGGCAATAAAAAGAATAAGGACTTCGACATGAAAATCCCAAAAATCATTCACCAGACATGGGAGAATAATGATATACCCGCTAAATATGAACCTTATGTGAGTTCAGTGCGTCGTCATACTGAAGGCTGGCAGTATTATTTATGGACAGATGATAGTATGAAATCATTTGTTGAGACTAAATATCCACATTTATTGGACATTTATAATTCCTACCCTACCCAAATACAACGATGTGATCTGTTTAGATATTTAGTCGTCAATCATTATGGGGGGATATATTTAGATCTCGATATAAAATTAGTTAAATCATTCAACGATATAATTGATGAAACAGACAATATCTTTTTTGTAGAAAAGGTATTAGATGAACACGAATGTTTGGAATTTAATAACAGAGACAAAGTTAGAATAGCAAATTATGCCTTTGGCTCTACACCTGGACACCCTTTCTGGGAATTTTTTATCCCCAAAATTTCAGAAAAAGATAAATACGCCAAAGTCATAAAAGAAGAAAATGATATTTTAGAAAGTACCGGACCTGGCATATTAAGCACCCTTATACATGATTACAACAATGAGAGTAAAGATAAAATAGTACTGAGAACTCCAATAGTTAACGAAAATATTTATTGTGGGTGTCAAAGCAAAAAAGTTGCTTCCTGTACTGTTGGTGATTTCGGTTATCACCTACACATGGGAACGTGGAGATTTTAAACAAGTAAATGGAGCATACAACAATGGAAAAATCTATACCAAAAATAATACACATGACGTGGAAATGTGAAGAATTACCACAGGACTTTCATGAAATACGTGAATATTGGAAAAAGCTAAATCCTGAATATGAATTTCGTTTATGGACTGATGACGATAATAGAAAACTCATTGAAGAACAATTTCCTTACTTCCTTGAAACATATGATTCATATGAAAGGAACATCCAAAGAGTGGATGCCGTAAGATATTGTATTTTATATTTATATGGTGGATTGTATATTGATTTGGATTACCTGCCTATTCGTCCAATCGATGATTTCCTTGATGATTGTAAAGTGGTTTTAGGAAAAGAACCTCCTTTTGCTGAAAAACGAGCTAAAAAGGATAAAATTGTCTCAAATGCCTTTATGGCCACGACAGCGCGTAATAAATTTTTTCTACAGGTCATCAATGAGATGATAGAAAATCGTCACCATTTTAATCACCTAGATGAAGAAACAGGAGTACTTTATACAACGGGGCCTTTTATGCTAACAAAAATGTATGATAACTGGCACGAAAAAGAAGATATTAAACTGCTCGATTCGTCATATTTTCTCCCGTTACACGTTTTTGAAATAGAAGAAATGTATGCAACAGGAAAACTTGAGAATGCTAAAGAAAAGTTGTCTAACGCAATTGCAATACATCTATTTTGTGGTACCTGGTGGAAAGAATCCCCTGTTATTTATTCACCTAAAAAACTTTACGAAATAATTGAAAGTTCTATATTGTCAGACAAAAACACAAAAAAAGAACAAGTTAAATAGTGCAATAGAAAGGAATCTTATGAAAGGTATTAAATTTATTTCTTATCACGAACCCTCAGGCTACGCCATTGCAGGTTACCGCTATTTAAGGGGACTTATCAATTATGGTGTGCCTGTAACATGGACACCAATGGTCGTGGGATCAAACTGGGGTATGGATTATCAACCGTTTCTTGATTCAGATCCCGGAATAGCTGAATTTGCTTCAATTTGTAATATAGATATTGAATATAACACTGTTATTATCCATACCACCCCAAAATATTTTCCCCTATGGAAAAAATTAGAGAAAGAGAAAAAAATAGTCGGGTGCACTGTTTGGGAAACTGATATCCCGCCTAAATCATGGATAGAACCCTTAAATTGTGTTGATGAACTTTTACTTCCTTGCTTTTGGAATAGAGATGTTTTCCTGGAACACGGAATTAACGTCCCTATTCACATTTATCCACATATATGTACTGATACCTTATGTGAGGATACAAATATATATCCTGATATTGATGAAGATGATTTTGTCTTTTATACCATCAATACCTGGACTGAAAGAAAAGAGCTGTCCAGAACCGTCGAAGCATATTTTGAAGCATTCACTGCTGATGATCCGGTAACCCTGATTATAAAAACGACAAAAGTTGATTTTACTAAAAAGAGACTTTTAATTTTAAATGAAAGTGTTGCCCGAACAATGAAAAATATAACAAAAAAATATAGTAATCCTGCGAAAATCGTTTTACTTACCGGTAATGATTTTACTGATGATGAAATATTATCAATACATGCCAGAGGTGACTGCTATATATCTTTAACTCATGCTGAAGGTTGGGGAATTGGAGCATTCGACGCAGCGACCTATGGCAAACAGATAATAATGACAGGATATGGTGGTCAACTGGACTATTTGCCCAAAGATTTAGCTCATTTGGTCGATTTTAAACTTATTCCTGTGAAATACATAGAAAAAGAAAATTTGTATACCAGCAAACAACATTGGGCATCACCTGATTTACAGCATGCAATTGAACTAATGAATGATGTTTTTAATAATCAGGAAGAATCGAAATCAAGAGGTGATAAACTCAAAGCATTCGTTGCTGAAAAATTCAATGAATCTGTTGTAACAAATAGATTACAGACAGATTTAAATATTATGTAAAAAGCTAAAATATTTTAAACACTTAATTTCATGGGCCACTACAAACACTGTTGTGGTCCATTTTATTGAAAACAAATAAAATCTACTTGGAAATAGCTATGTTATTATCCTGCCTTAATTAAATTCTTTTCAACGAGATTTACATGTTTAGCTTTTTACCACAGCCTATTATTGGTTACTTATCCTTTTTTTTATATATATTCAATACCATCTTCTGGCTAATTCCTATTGTTATTTTTTCTATATTCAAAGCATTAATACCTTTAAATGTTTGGCAAAAAATAATGAGCTACGCAGCTGATTTAATGGCAAGTAACTGGGTTGCAACCAATACTATCATTCAGAAACTATTTACCCGCACAAAATTTAACGTCACTGGTTTAGACAATCTTTCGATGAATGAATGGTATCTGGTTTTAAGTAATCATCAAAGCTGGGTTGATATTTTGGTTTTACAGAGACTTCTGCATAACAAAATTCCATTTTTGAAATTTTTCCTAAAAAAAGAACTAATCTACGTTCCTTTATTAGGCCTTGCCTGGTGGGCGTTAGATTTTCCTTTTATGAAACGTTATAGTCAGTCATTTTTAAAAAAGAATCCACATTTAAAAGGTAAAGACATAGAAACAACCCGTAAAGCTTGTGCCAAATTTAAACACAAACCCGTCAGTATTATGAATTTTTTAGAAGGGTCTCGTTTTAGTGTAGAAAAACATCAACAACAAGCATCACCTTTTGAATATCTGCTTAAACCTAAAGCCGGAGGTATTGCTTTCATTCTTGATGCGATGGGAGAGCATTTAACCAAAATTGTCAATGTGACAATTCATTACCCCAAAAATATACCCACCTTTTTTGATTTTATTTCTAATAAAGTTGAGGAAATAAACGTTACTATCAATGTCTTGACCATAAATAAATCACTTATTGGTGATTACTTTAATGACGATCAATTTAAACAGTCATTTCAAGAAGAAATTAATAAAATGTGGATTGATAAAAACACCACATTATCAGACTATCATCAGCGTTATCAAAAGTAAGATTAAACCCTGTTAAGATGAATCATTGACTTCGTGATTCATCCACTTCTTTCAAACCTTGCAAAATTTCAGGGATCGTTTTAACAATTTGAATAATACTGAAAATCAAAATACCATGATGCGCACCAATAACGAGTTCATCAAAAAGGTTCCAGGTTTCAGACCCAGAAGTAATAAGTAAAACCAAACCGCTTAGTAAGTTTAAATACGGACTTTGCACAATCTTCTTTAACATAAAAAACTCTCAAAACCTTGACCAGCCATTGTTGGAGTAAACTCGGTAACATCATAGTTCGCCACATCGGCGATGTAAAACGGGTCTTCCTTTAAAATCTTATCCAGCGCTGATCTATTCGGTACATTTACAAGAATAACACCGCCACTTCTCGGCACTTTTCTTCCGGAAACAATGAAGCTTCCCTGTGCATAATACTTTTCCAGATAAGCAATATGACCACTAATATGTTGATCGACTTCAGATAATTCCTTTTTATAGGTTAATGATACTACAAACACCTGATATTCCTTTTAATTTATTAGCTGCTAAATTGTGCTGCATTATTCTAAATACTGTAACGGCAACATAAAAACTTGATGGCTTTATTAATAATTAGTCAGTAAAGGTAAACCCCCGGCTATGCCGGGGTGACTCACATAGGTTATACCTATACCGCGGTATATGTATGGTATAGGTGTCTTTCGTTACTCTACCAAAAGAACGAAGGATACAACTTATGCAAGATTATAAAAGTTTGACTCATACGAGGTGGGATTGTAAATACCATATAGTATTTATTCCCAAAAAAAGGCGGAAATTGATATTTGGAACGATCAGAAAACACTTAGGCGAAATATTCCTGATTTGGCTAAACGAAAGGGTGTAGTGATAGAAGAAGGGCATTTAATCTCTTGGGGTTTAATTCCCCGCAGCTTGCTGCGTTTTGGGTAAAGCTGTAAAGTAGAAGGATGAGTAGA
>JABSOJ010000293.1 GCA_013216005.1 Alteromonadaceae bacterium
CAAAGTGTTGAGACTGAACTTTCGGCGAAAGTGCTTTCTATTGGTATTGATGAGTTGAAAGAGCTGGCTTATTACATTGATGAGCAAGGGGTGATTAACTTTTATCAAGTGAAAAAAAGTGATTTCAGAGATGTCGGTAGCAAAGTACTGAGTCAGGCTTTACTTGTCGATGGTGTCGATGGTGTCGATGGTGCTTATGGTATAGATGGTATTAGTGGCGCTAAATTGAATTTAGTTGTTGATGGAGCCAATAACAAATTATTACTTGATACCCATAATCAAATTTATTTAATTTCTCCTAAATTCTCGGCCAGTTATATTGGAGATCAACGAGATATTATTCCGGTAGTTACTTATCCTCTGGGTAAAAAATCTTTAGTGCTTGATGAACAAGCCAAACCGATAGAAAACGTTGCATTTGCAATGAATGACGAACGGGCAGTATTTGTAGCTTTCACAGAAGATCATCGTTTAATAAAAACCACGTTTATCGCTGATGATGATTTTAATTATGATCCTGCTTATGAAACTCAATATCAGCAGATATCGTTTGGGGAAAATCAGGTAGACAGTATTCTTGTTACACCTGATCTTGCTATAGCGTTTGTGCAAAGCGGTGATCAGGTGTTTGTTTATTCGCTTGAAGACGAAGATGACGTGCCGCTAAAAGCACAGATAAATCCGGTAGCAGCATCGAATGAGTCATTATCAGGTAAAAGCCTATCTAATAACGAATTAGTAAGTAGACAATTAACCAGTATGGCATTGTTGTCAGGTGGTAGTTCAATTTTGTTTGGAGATAGTCAGGGAAAAGTGACGCAGTGGTTTGAAGTTACTACCGATAACGGTCGAGAATTTAAAGAAATCCGTTATTTTCAAGCAAGCAAAAATGAAGCAATAATAAATATTGTAACTGAGCAATATCGTAAAAGTTTTTATACCCTGACCGCTTCCTCAGAAATAGGTCTTTTTTATACCACCAGTGAAGCTGATCTATGGCGGGGAAATTTATTAGATGTTCAACCAAGCGCATTTGTTATAGCCCCCCGTGCTGATGGCTTATTGATGATGACCGGAAAAAATTTACAACTGTTTGCTGTTGACAATGAACATCCGGAAATAACGTGGCATGCCTTGTGGCAAGAAGTTTGGTATGAAGGTTATCCTGAGCCAGATTATATTTGGCAATCATCTTCTGGCTCTGATGATTTTGAAGCAAAGTTTTCATTAGTCCCTATTTCGTTTGGTACATTAAAAGCGGCAATGTACGCCATGATTTTTGCGGTACCAATTGCATTGAGTTCGGCAATTTATACTGCATATTTCATGACACCGGCGTTACGTAAAAAAGTTAAACCTACCATTGAAATGATGGAAGCACTACCTACGGTTATTTTAGGTTTTCTAGCGGGGTTATGGCTAGCGCCACTTATTGAGAATTATTTGCCGGCAATTTTTCTGTTATTGGTATTTTTACCTGCTGCTACGTTACTGGCTGCTTTTACCTGGCATAAGTTACCTAAAAAAGTGAAAAATATTCTGCCTGAAACTTTAGCGCCTATTATCTTAACTCCCGTAATAATTTCAGCAGCATATCTTGCTTTTACTTTATCACCCGTGCTTGAAGTTTATTTTTTTGCTGGCGATATCCGTCAATTTATTACGAATGAAATGGGGATTAACTTTGATCAACGTAATGCGCTTGTTGTTGGCATTGCGATGGGGTTTGCGGTTATTCCTACTGTTTTTTCTATGGCGGAAGATGCCATCTTCAGTGTGCCAAAACATTTAACCAGTGGTTCTCTGGCATTAGGAGCTACTCAGTGGCAAACCCTTGTTAAAGTCGTTTTACTTACGGCGAGTCCCGGTATTTTTTCAGCGGTAATGATGGGGTTAGGGCGTGCGGTTGGTGAAACTATGATTGTTTTAATGGCTACAGGAAATACACCTATTTTAGATTGGAGTATTTTCCAAGGGATGCGTACTTTAGCGGCCAATATTGCCGTTGAAATGCCAGAGTCTGAAGTGGGTAGTTCACATTATCGGGTTTTGTTTTTAGCAGCATTTGTTTTGTTTGTTTTCACTTTTGTTTTTAATACGCTGGCTGAATTTATTCGTCAACGTCTGCGTGAAAAATATAGTTCTTTATAAGTTTAAAACCGGTAGTTAAGAATTGATGGTTAGGAATAAAAAAATGAATAAATGGTTTAAGTCCGGCTCTCCGTGGATTTGGTTATCTGCTGGCGGGGTCAGTATCAGTTTAATCTCCGTGTTAGGTTTGCTGTGGTTGATTGCGTCGCGTGGGTTGTCTTATTTCTGGCCTGCAGAGCTTTATCAATTTGATATGGTAGATGAAAAAGGGTTTGCCACGAGGGTGATTGGTGAAATTTATGATCGGGAACATATTCCTGCTGCACAATTATCTCATTTGGCATTGAATTTAGATCCTCAACAGACAAGCATTGAACGTTTGTTAATAAAAACAGGAAACCGTGAGTTAGTTAGTCTTGATTTCAGGTGGATATTAGCACCGCAAATAATTACCACGTCAAAACCTGAAGACCTTGTGGTTATTGAGCGACGTACTAATGGGAATTTTTACGGTTTTATTGAGCAATTAATTTTGGACGGAAAATCTGTAGAATTTTCTCGTTTTGATGAGTTACTGGAAAGGGTGGACGATTTCCGAGATAAGTTGTATGAGTTACAAAAAGTTGATATTGGGGCCATTAATTATCAGTTAGAGCGTTTAAGGTTAAAGCAGCGTAAACATAAGCTTGATGGCACTTTAACTTATGAACTTGAAAAAGAGTTTGATCAGCAATCAAATAGTTTAAAAAATGACTATCTTCAGCTTGAAGATAAGCTGATGGGATTACGAGACAAGATTGCCAGAGATGCTTTAGTGGTTACAGCCATGAATGGAGAGCAGGTAACGATTAATTTTGAGCATGTGTTGAAATTAAGTTTTAATAATCAGTTATCCACTTTGGATAAACTTAAAGTGTTTTTTGTACAAATAGCGGGTTTTGTGTTTGATGAACCGCGTGAAGCAAATACTGAAGGGGGGGTATTTCCTGCCATTTTCGGTACAGTATTGATGGTGCTATTAATGACGGTTATTGTTTCACCACTTGGTGTTGTTGCTGCTATTTATCTACATGAATATGCGGGTAAAAATGCAATGACCAAATTACTGCGTATTGCGGTGATCAATTTAGCGGGTGTACCTTCTATTGTTTATGGTGTGTTCGGTTTAGGTTTTTTTGTTTATATGGTTGGTGGTAGTCTGGATCAATTGTTTTATGCGGAAAATTTACCAAGCCCAACGTTTGGCACACCTGGTGTGTTATGGTCGGCAATTACTCTGGCTATTTTAACTTTGCCAATTGTTATTGTTTCAACAGAAGAAGGTTTGTCCAGAATTCCAGCCTCAATGCGACACGGTAGTTTAGCCTTAGGTGCCACTAAAATAGAAACCTTATGGCGTATTATCCTGCCTATTGCCAGCCCCGCGATTATGACCGGAATTATTTTAGCAATAGCTCGTGCAGCAGGAGAGGTTGCACCTTTGATGTTGGTTGGTGTAGTAAAAATGGCACCTAATTTACCTTTAGATGGTAATTTTCCATTTTTACATTTAGATCGCAAATTTATGCATTTAGGTTTTCATATTTATGATGTTGGTTTTCAAAGCCCGAATGTAGAAGCTGCACGACCTTTAGTTTATGCAACAGCAACGTTGTTAGTGACCATTATTGTGGTTTTGAATATGACCGCAGTAAAAATACGTAATAACTTGCGTGAAAAATATCATGCACTAGAGCATTAATATCAAAAATAATGATTCAATAAAATATTTTGAAAGTTAAAGAATATAAAAAAGATAAAGAGACCGTATGATTTCTGTAACGCCAAAAACATTGACAGGCATAGAGCCTAAGATTGATTTAACTAATTTGCCACCCGATCAAGTTGCTTTAGATATTAAAAACCTGAATTTGTATTATGGTGATAAACAAGCATTGAATAATATTACTATGTCGATCCCAAAGGGGCAGGTAACCGCTTTTATCGGACCAAGTGGTTGTGGTAAATCAACTTTACTACGTTGTATTAATCGAATGAATGACTTAGTCGATATTTGCAAAATTTCAGGCGAAATAAATCTGCACGGTGTAAATATTTATGATCGCCATGTTGATGTTGCAGAGTTAAGACGTAATGTCGGTATGGTTTTTCAGCGTCCAAATCCATTTCCTAAAACAATTTATGAAAATGTTATTTATGGTTTGCGCTTAACGGGTCAAAATAACCGAAGAGTTTTAGATGAGGCGGTTGAAAATTCTTTACGTAGTGCAGCTTTGTGGAATGAAGTGAAGGACCGTTTATTTGAGAGTGCTTTAGGGCTCTCTGGTGGTCAACAACAACGTTTGGTGATTGCCAGAGCAATTGCGGTTCAACCGGAAGTGCTATTGCTTGATGAACCAACTTCAGCGTTGGATCCTATTTCAACCCTGACTATTGAAGAGTTGATTAACGATTTGAAAAAGCAATTTACTGTGGTGATTGTTACTCATAATATGCAACAAGCAGCCCGGGTATCAGATCAAACGGCTTTTATGTATATGGGCGATTTAATTGAATATAGTGATACTAATACGCTTTTTACTATGCCTGTAAAGAAAAAAACAGAAGACTATATTACGGGGCGTTATGGTTAATTTAGTCGTCGTTACTTTTTGTGTAATAGGCCAAGGTAATAGTTAATAGTTAATAGGTAATACGTCATTGGACTTATTACAAAAAAGATGAGAAAACTATGGATAATGTAATTATTGGTCGGCATATTTCTGGTCAATTTAATGAAGATTTAGAAAGGGTGATCAATCAAGTCATGCAAATGGGCGGATTGGTTGAACAGCAATTGAGTAATGCACTAAATTCTGTCAGTGAAAATGATGAAGCTTTAGCCAAGAAAGTACTCGCTAATGATTATCAGGTTAATCATATGGAAGTGACTATTGATGATGCCTGTACCCGTATCATCGCTCAACGTCAACCAGCAGCTGGCGACTTGCGATTAATCTTAGCGATAGTAAAAACTATTGCTGATTTAGAACGTATTGGTGATGAGGCAAAAAAGATTGCTAAAGTGGCTCTGGAAAGTTATTCAGGCAAGCAACAGGATTTACTTGTTAATTTAGATAATTTGGGCCGTCGAGTTTTAGAATTTTTACAAGCTTCTTTAGATGCCTTTACCCGTATGGATGTTGAAACTGCGATTAAAACGCATTCAACCGATGATAAAATCAACCGGGAATATGAGGCATTAATGCGGCAGTTAATGACCTATATGATGGAAGATCCCCGTTCAATTCCACAAATAATGAGTGTTATTTGGTCTGCACGTGCTTTAGAGCGAATTGGAGATCGTTGTCAGAATATTTGTGAGTACATTATATATTTTGTTAAAGGTAAAGATGTTCGTCACACTACAGCTGAAGACATGAAAAATTTATAGTTTATTAGTCCGGGCGCAAGGTTAAAACCCCCATCTTTAGATTATAGTCCTTCATACCATCTATTTTACTCTTTGTT
>JABSOJ010000294.1 GCA_013216005.1 Alteromonadaceae bacterium
GATTGTTAGCTGTTATATAACAATATGTTTTTAAATGGTTTTTAAAAGTCAACTTCTAAAAACTGCGGAATCGAGTAAAAGGAATAAATTATGTTACAGATGCAAAATATTAATAAAATTTACCGCACAGAATTAGTAGAAACTCATGCATTGAAAGAATTCAACTTAACGGTTAATGAAGGTGAGTTTGTTACCGTTACCGGTCCTTCAGGCTCAGGGAAAACTACCTTTTTAAATATTGCTGGTTTGTTAGAAGAAATATCACAAGGTAAATATTTGCTGGATGGTGTTGATGTTGTCGGTTTAAAAGATAAAGAACTTTCACGTTTAAGAAATGAAAAAATTGGGTTTATTTTTCAAAGTTTTAATTTGATCCCTGATTTAAATTTATTTGAAAACGTTGATGTGCCGCTACGTTATCGTGGTTTTAATGCTAAAGAGCGAAAACGTCGTATTGAAGAAGCGCTGGAAAAAGTGGGGCTGGCAGCCAGAATGAAACATTTACCGGCACAACTTTCTGGTGGTCAGCAACAACGGGTTGCTATTGCGCGTGCACTGGCAGGGGAGCCTAAATTCTTACTTGCTGATGAACCAACAGGTAATTTAGATAGTTTAATGGCACGGCAAGTAATGCAATTACTTAAAGACATCAATAAACAAGGCACAACGATTGTAATGGTGACGCATGATCCTGCTCAGGCTCGTTGTGGACAGCGTAATATACAAATTGTCGACGGGCAGGTTTGTGATTTTTCTCTCTATCAGAATAAAGAGCTGAATAAAGGTCTGAACCCAGATCAAAATCAAGAGACATTTCAGCAACAGACTAATGACGTTGCAGCGGTTTAAGGAGTCAGCAAATGTTTAAATATTATTTACATATGGCGTGGAAAAGCTTAGTGGCTACACCCGTCGTTACTTCATTGATGTTATTAGCCATTGCATTTGGGATTGCTACTTGTATGAGCACTCTGACTATTCATCATATGATGTCGATGGATCCTATTCCTGAAAAGTCACAGCAATTATTTACTCCACAGCTTAAAAGTTATGATAACACGGTATCCACTTTTGGAATGAAAGATGGTTTTTCGGAACAAGTTACTTATCAGGATGCGATAAATTTACGTCATTCTAATCTTCCTTTCAGGCAAACCGCTATGCTTAAAACGGGTTTTGCAGTTCAGAGTGATAATGCTGATGTTGCACCTAAATTACAGTCGGCGAGAGCAGCTGACAGTGACTTTTTTGCCATGTTTAATGCACCCTTTGCTTATGGTAATGCCTGAGATAAAAAATTTGATGCACAACCTGTAGAAGTGGTGGTGATTGGCGCAAAACTTAATCAGGAACTATTGGGTGGGGGAAATAATGTAGGTAAAAATCTGTTTTTAAACCAAATAGCTTATCGAATTGTCGGCATATTGAAACATTAGGAACCTACGCCTATGTTTTATGACTTAAATGGCGGGAGTTTTAACCGTGGTGAACAAATTTTCATTCCTTTTTCCTTGTTACCTGTACACGATCTTCCTAGTTGGGGTAATAACAATAGTTGGAAGCATGAAGATGTTTTCACTTATCAAGACAAACTGAACTCAGAAATTCACTGGATACAATATTGGGTTGAATTAAAGGATGAGCAGCAACAACAAAGTTATCGGGAGTATTTGCGGGGATATATAAATGAGCAGAAAAAAATAGGCCGTTTTAACCGTGACGACGCAGCAGCAGATCTTAAAAATGTTATTCAATGGCTAACATATTATGAAGTGGTCAGTGAAGATAACAGTGTATTGGTCGGTTTAAGCTTTTTGCTATTAGTCGTTTGTCTGGTGAATACCATCGGGTTGTTGTTAGCTAAATTTTTACGTCGCGCGCCGGAAGTTGGCGTCAGGCGTGCATTGGGTGCCAGTAAGGGACAAGTGTTTTTACAGCATTTAATTGAAGTGAGTTTGCTGGGTTTTTCCGGCGGATTACTAGGCATTTTGTTAGCACAGTTAGGATTATGGTTACTGAGAAGTAATTATGGCAGTTATGAAATGTTGGCAAATATGGATTTAACCATGTTGTTGACTGCTCCTGTGCTTGCCATTAGTGCCAGTATTCTTGCTGGTTTATATCCCGCCTGGAAAATTTGCCGCACCCAACCGTCAATTTATTTGAAATGCCAATAAAGGAAATATTATGTTTGAATTTGGCCCTATATTTAATGCTATGTTACGTCATAAAAGTCATGCACTTTTATTAGTGGTGCAAATTGCACTCACTTTAGCCATTGTCGCTTTTATTATCCAGAATCGTTTAGATTTAATGAACAGAGAAAGTGGTTTACCTGAATCAGAAGTTTTTAAGTTTGATATTTTTACATTTGGTGAAGATAACAATTTACCTCAGCAAGTAGCGTTAGATGAACAATTATTACGGTCACTTCCGGGTGTCATAGACGCTGCCCGGTTAAACCAAATACCTATTTCGGGTAGTTCTGATAATTCTTCATTCAGTGATAAACCTAGATTGGAAGGTTCTTTGGAAAAGAATATAGGTGTTTACCGTGGTGGTACTCATACGTTGAATACCTTAGGCGTTAAGTTAATCGAAGGAAGAAACTTTACCGATGATGAAGTTATATCCGGTGATTCAAAACTGCCAGTGACAGTGGCAATTGTCAGTAAAGCGACTGTTGAGGCAATGTTTCCATTAAGTCCGGAAGATAAAAAACAAGGGAAACAACAGCAAGGATTGGGTAAAAATTTGTATGCGTTTGATGTGCCGATTAAAATAATTGGTATAGTGGAAAAATTGCAAAGATCACAAGTTAATGCCAGCGAAGTAGAGTTAAGTATTATTCTTCCTAAAATCAGTGCGAATAAGTTTGGTCGGTATCTGGTGAGAACTGAGGCGAATCAACGTCAGGAGGTGATGGCTAACATTGAAAAGGAAATGTTGAAACTTTATCCCTATCGTGTGATCAGAAAGCCGGTAACAATGAATACTTTACGGGATGATTCATATTCAAAAGACCGGATGATGAGCCAGCTATTAACCATTCTTATTGTGATTTTATTATTGATAACTTCGCTGGGCATTGTTGGAATGGCGGTATTTAATGTAAATCGTCGAACCAGACAAATAGGAACAAGGCGTGCATTAGGCGCAAGTAAGGCCAATATAGTGCGCTATTTCATTATTGAAAACTGGCTTGTTTCCACCGTAGGTATTGTTATAGGTGTTGGATTAAGTTTGCTATTGAATAACTTTTTAATGCAACAATTTTCCCTGCCTAAATTAGAACCTATTTATATAGTAATGACGATGTTAGCTATTTGGTTCTTAGGGTTAATTGCTGTATATTTACCAGCAAAAAAAGCGTCACATATTTCACCGGCTATTGCTACCCGCAGTGTGTAGTTACCGTTGTTTTAAAAGATAAGCTAACTAGAAAGCTAAATAGAAAGCTGAATAGAAAGCTGAATAGAAAGCTAAGTAAAAACATTAAAAAGGCAAACATGGATACAATACTGATCGTCGATGATAACCCCGCAATTTGTGATGCGTTATCTTTGCTACTTGAGTTACATGGCTATCAAACCATCAGCTGTCATCAACCAGCTCAGGCGGTTAGTATTGTTGGTTATCAAAATATATCTCTGGTGATCCAGGATATGAATTTCCAAAGGGATACCACCAGTGGTGATGAAGGGAATGAGTTGTTTTATCAATTACGCAACTTACAGCCCGATCTACCCATTATTCTGATCACTGCCTGGACACAACTGGCAATGGCCGTATCTTTGGTTAAAGACGGCGCTGCTGATTATTTGTGTAAGCCCTGGGATGATGCAAAATTATTAGTGAGCATTACCAACTTGCTGGAGCTGAGGGAATTACGGGTACAAAATCAACGTTTGCAAAGACAGCAAGCTGAGCGTAATGAGTTGGTTGCTGATCTGGATTTGTGTGGTTTGATTTATGCGAGCACGGCAATGCAGCAATTACTTGAAATGGCAAAACAAGTTGCTGTTGCTGATATTTCTGTTTTGATCACTGGACCTAATGGTGCAGGTAAAGAAAAAATAGCACAAATAATTCAGGCTAATTCCCTTCGTAAGCACAAGCCTTTTATTAAAGTAAACATTGGCGCTATGCCCATCGATTTAATGGAAGCTGAATTGTTTGGCGCAGAAGTTGGTGCTTATACCGGCTCAACTAAAAAGCGAATTGGTCGTTTTGAAGCAGCAGATGGCGGCACACTGTTTTTAGATGAAATTGGCGAATTACCTTTATCTGGTCAGGTTAAATTATTACGTGTATTGCAAACCGGAGAATTTGAACGTTTAGGCAGTCATCAAACTATTAAAGTTAACGTGCGGGTGATCAGTGCGACAAACGCTAATTTAGCAGAGCATATCAGTCAGGGGAAATTTAGGGAGGATTTGTTCTATCGACTTAATGTAATAGAATTAAATTTAGTGCCATTGGCTCAACGACCAGACGACATCATGCCGTTAGTGATGCATTTCCTCAGTCAAGAAATAATGGGGCAAGCAATATTCAGACAGTAAGCATCAGAGTCACAAATATCAAATCTGCAAAAATCAGGACAGGCGAATGAAATATCTAAAGAGCTGGAAAGTGTGTTAATCGCGCATCCTTGGCCCGGAAACGTCAGGGAACTGGAAAATGCATGCCAACGGGCAACATTATTAAGTGCAGGAAAAACCTTAACGGCTCAACATTTTGGTTTGCAATCACTTGCCAGTACACCACCTGATTTATATGAACCCAATCAACAAGAAATAGAGCAAGCTTTGCTGGAGTTTCATGGGGTGATAAGTAAAGTTGCCCGCCATCTTGGTTTGAGTCGTCAGGCGTTATATCGTCGTATGGCTAAATATGGCATAAAGCATTGATAAATTAATAAAGATGAATGAATTTTTAACGTGTTTATCTGGTGTTTAGTGCTGTTTTACCTAGATATCTGGTATTTAGCACTATTTGTATTTAGCGTTTTGGAGATTGTATTATGAACGTAAGCATAAAAATGCGCTTAATTATTGTGTGTCTAATTAATGCAGGTTTACTCAATGGTTTGTTTTTCTTTTATCCAATAGGCATAGAGACTTTTTTATTGAGTCTGTTATTTGCTGTTGTTGGAGTTTTGATTGCTTTTCGAGGCTTGAGTAATCGATTTCTAGCACTGGAAACAGGCTTGTTAAACATAAAAGATAATGAATTCACCACAGTAATACCGACTAAGGGCTCTGATGAAATAGCTCGGCTTGAACAACTTTATAATCAAGCTTGTGATAAGTTACGTCGGGAAAAGCAGTCTATTTATCAACGGGAATTATTGCTTGATACCGTCATTCAGAATTCACCGGTAGCTATGTTGTTGGTATCAGATGACCAACATGTAATATACAGTAACCACGCAGCCCGACAATTATTGAGTGAAGGCAGGGATATTGACGGTTTAGCGTTTTCTTTGATATTAAAACAACAAGCCGAATCTTTACAGCAAGTGGTTGAAACGGGTCGGGATGGTTTATTCACACTTTCATTCTCAGA
>JABSOJ010000295.1 GCA_013216005.1 Alteromonadaceae bacterium
CCTGTATAGGTTTGAACTCATGTAAATTAACAGAAAACATTGTTGAACTGTAACCCTAATTTAGCCTATATGGTCAGCGCCAAAAAAATATTTAAACATATTAATAAATTGAGTGGATTATGGATAACAATATCAATTTAAACAATAGCAATTTAAACAATAGTAAGCCTTGTATTTCCAGAAGACATTTTTTACTTGCCGGAGCCACAACGTTAATTTTATCAACTATACCTGGTATGGCTGGTGCCATGAAATTGTTAGTAAAAGAATATCCTCGCTTAAGAGTCGCTTCGCTAAGTCAATTAATTGAAGATCACCCGATAGAATTCATGTTTCCTCCGGAAAACCCAATTTCAACTTTTACAATGGTTAAGTTAGGTGAGCTGGCTGGAGCTGGTATAGGTGAAGATCAGGATATTGTCGCTTTTAGTAATTTATGCACGCATATGGGAGGACCATTAAATGGTTCTTATAAACCACAGCATAAAGCGCTTGGCCCTTGCCCTCTACATCTTACAACCTTTGATATGACTCGCCATGGCATGGTTATTTCAGGCCATGCTACCCAGACATTACCTCAAGCCAAGTTAGAATTAGTTGGAGATGATATTTACATTACCGGAGTAATGGGGCTGATTTACGGGCAAGCTAGTTCAATTTAAGTAAAAGGATTTTCTCTTATGAGTAATAAAAGCAGTGAAACAGAGGCTATACCTGTAACAAACGTTCCGTTACCTCCGAAAAATGCAGAAGTATTTACCACCGTCTGTGATTATTGCATTACAGGTTGTGGGTATAAAGTGTATAGATGGCCTGTAGGTGCAGATGGTACGCCTACCGCTGACGGAAACGCACTTGGTGCTACTTACCCGGTTGTACCTTTAAGCGGGCAATGGATAAGTTCAAATCAGCACAATGTGGTTGCGGTTAACGGTAAAAAACATAATGTGGCAATTATTGCTGACAGAGATACTAAGGTTGTTAATGTTGGCGGGGATCACAGTATTCGGGGCGGTACGATAGCACAAAAATGTTATAACCCTGACAGTGCAACCAAAGACCGTCTGAAATACCCGATGGTGAGAATCAATGGTAAGTTGGAACGCATTTCCTGGAATGATGCTATGGAGATCATGACGGAAATTTCAAAATATACGATTGATAAATATGGGGTATCAAGTTGGGCGATGAAAATGTTTTCCTATCAGTATTGGGAAAATACTCACGCTCTGACAAAACTTGCCTTTCAAGGAGTTCAAACACCGGCATGGGCTGTACATGATCAACCTACAGGGCATGGTCCTGACACTCCGGGTATGTCTGATGCCGGTATTGATAACTTTTCTGCCTGCTATGAAGATTGGGCTATCGCTGATGTTTTATTTATATCGGGTACAGATCCTTTCGAATCCAAAACAATAATCTATAACGAATGGATCCTCAACGGTATGCGCCGGGGCATGAAAGTTATTGCTGTGGTGCCTCGTAAAACTGCGGGAATAGCCCATGCGGAAAAATTGGGCGGGATGTATCTTGAAATAAATCCGGGTACCGATACTTTGTTATTAAATGCGATGGCACGGATCATTGTTGAAAATGAATGGCAAGACGATGAATTTATAAATAAGTGGATTAATAATCGAACAGAGTTGGATAACGAAGTTTTTCAGGCAGATGGTTTTGATGATTTCAAACAGTGGATCACTAGCTATAAATATGCGGAATTAGCTATTGCCGCGGAAAAAACAGGCATTCCGGCAGAGCAAATACATAAAGCAACAGAAATGATTGCCAAACCAAACAAAGACGGAAGTCGTAAAAAAGCATCTTTTGGATTTGAAAAAGGTTTGTATTGGTCAAATAACTACGCGAATACTGCTGCAATTACCGCTTTAGGTTTGATCTGCGGTGCGGGTAATCGTCCGGGGCAGGTGATTTCCCGTTTTGGTGGTCACCAACGGGGAATGATGCCAGGAGGTCAATATCCGGAACACTTGGCTCCAGAGAAGTTTCCCGGCTGGAAAAAACAAGGTATTGATTTAGACCGTTGGGTTGAGGCGGGTAAAGTAAAGTTTGTCTGGGTGATCGGTACTACTTGGATACAAGCTATGACCGCTTCAAAACGTCTGCGTGAAACTTTGCATAAACTAACCCGTGGCAGTGGTTTTATGCCAGACAAATTAGATAAAAAACATATTATTGAAACCTATAAGCAGCGCATGGATAGCGGTGGCATGGTGATGATAGATCAAGATATTTATCCGGTTAAACCAATAAATACTGAGCTTGCTGATCTGGTATTGCCAGCATCAGGCTGGGGAGAGGAAGATCTGACCCGGGCTAATGGTGAAAGGCGGATCCGTCTTTATTCTAAATTTAATGATGCACCCGGTGAATCTTTACCTGACTGGAAGATTGCTGCCATGTTTGCAAAACGTATGGGATATAGCGGTTTCGATTGGAAAGACAGTAATGAAGTTTTTGAAGATGCAGCATTTTATAACAAGAACAGACGTACCAGTTATGTGGCTTTAGTTGAATATGCGCGAAAATATGGTCGCCGGGCACATGACGTACTGCGGGATATGGGAACAACGGGAATTCAGGCGCCTGTTCGTTGGGAAGACGGCAAACTTGTTGGTACTAAGCGTTTACATGATTCTACTTTAAGAACGGGGACTCCTACTGGTTTAACAGCAATAAATCCTTCCTGGTTACGTAAATTTAAAACTAAAACAGGCCGGGCGAATTTGCTCAAAGCAAATTGGGAAATGTTTGCTGATTACTGGGAGTTTATGAAACCCAGAGAAAATGAACTTTGGGTTACTACAGGGAGAATTAATGAACTGTGGCAATCAGGTTTTGATGATCAAGTGCGCCGACCTTATATCAAGCAGCGTTGGCCTGACAATTGGCTTGAGATCCATCCTGAAGATGCAAAGGCCCGTGGTATAGAAAGTGGTGATCGTGTTTTGGTTTCAAGTGACAGGATCCCTATTGAAGTAGGGGGTTATTCAAATAGTGACGAGGATCGTAAAGTCAGGGGAGTGGTGCCATTACAAGCGAATGCTGATGTAGATGAAGTTGATCAGCTTGCTCAATTAATTGATAACCAACATGTTACAACCAGTGGGATCATGGCCAGTGGTAGGGATAATGCGGACATTATTGAACCTGATGAGTTATTGATGACCATGGAACCTGTGGAACCTGTGCTTAGGAATAAACCTGAACAGCGTAAGAAAGTACCTGTTCGTGATGATCAGGATGCAGATCCAATAATGAAACATTTAGAGTCTGCAATTGGTTTGAAATGGGAAGATGTTAAACCAATGACTTTTAGTGAAATGCAAAAAAATGGCTATATAGAAATGGATAGTGGCAGTTTTGAAGCTGTGGCTATCGTGACCGATGCGGTTAAGAAAGGCGTATCTTTTACTTACTTTAATTTGCCATCGGCGAAAGGCGCAACAAATTCATTGGCAGGCAGGGTTTTAGATCCCATTAGTCAAAGACCCAGATACAAACTAGCCCGTGGTGAAGTGAAGAAAATAGGTGAATCGGAATATAAACATTCCTTGACACAAATGAGTTTTAAGTCACGAACTATTGTTTAGTTTGAACAAGTGTTTAGTTTGATTAAACACGGTAATTAAATACCTATGTAAAAGCCTGTCTTAATGCGGGTTGTGTACTATTTTGGAAGATTAAAATGAAAATAAAACAATTAGCACTATGTTCAAGTTTTTTATTGACTTTTGTTTACGGTGAGCTTGCTTTTGCGACAGATAAACAGGAGACAGATAAAAGTATTGAAACACCCGACCTTTTGCTTTTTAGCGATGAAAAAATCATTAAAAATGGTGTAGTTGACCCTCCTGTAACTTTTGTTCAGAGAGACATGTTTATAACTAAACCTGATCTTCTTGAAGTTGAATTTAAAGAAAAAGTAAAATCAGTTAAAGACGTTTTAAAAGGTAAACAGAGCAAAGTTGATCGTTACAAACCCGACAAAAAAAACGCGGTAAGTAAACAGATCAAAGAGAATAAATTCTCTGATACTCAGTTAACCGATGATCCTATTATGGACATAATTGACTAGTTTTTTAATTAATTGGCAGGTATTTAGTTGGCAGGTATTAATAAAATAAATAAAACCTTGTTTGAACAAAGGAAAGGTTTACTAATATGGAAGTGTATAAATTATGAAATCACGTTTTTTTAAAATAATATCGATGGCAATTTTGTCTTTTTTATCTGTTACAGCTCAATCAAAATCAACGATAGGTGGGATAGTTTTTACTGACACTTATGTTGAGTATTACAAGGATGCTGATGGAAATATAGTCACCAGAACTGTACTGCAAGTTGCCGACAATTCCCGTTTTAGAGTTAAATGGGATAATGAAGACAGTGTCAGCATGTATATTGAAATGGCACTGCGTGATGACGACGATAAAGACGCTTTACGTCATGCGTATGGTAAATGGGACATTAGTGAAACAAGCCAGTTATTGGTTGGTCAAACATCAACGCCTTTTGCCCCATTAAATCCTTCAGTCGCTATGGCGCATAATTCAGGACAAGGTTATGGCAATGTATCACCCAGTAGACCTTCTCAAATTCGTTATACCTATAAATTTTTAAATCGTCAGGGGGCTCTTGCTGTGGCACTGGTTGATCCTAATAAAGGTTCAACTCCAAATGAAATGAATGCTAATGGAGAAATAGCTGTTGGTGAGCGCGATGGTAAAATGCCTCGTTTAGATGTGGGTATGGCTTACCGTACTTTTAACTGGCAAATTTTCCCTGGTTTTTTCTATCATGATCAAAGCTACACGAGCGGTGAAAGTCTGACTTCTTATGGTATCTCGTTAGGTGGTAAAACAGCTTCTGGTCCTGTGGTATTTTCAGCAGAAATTGGTGGAGGTAAAAACTGGGGTAATACCAAGATGTCTTTGTCTGGTTCAAGCGCAGGTAACAATGCGGGTGCTATTTATGATAGTGCAGGAAAATTAATACAAGATAATGACAATATTGGTTATTGGTTCGATGCAGGTTACCGTTTTAGTAGTGGAGAGCTTCAAGGTGTTGTTCATTTTATTTATGGTGCAATGAGTAGCAAAGCTGACGGAATGAGGGATCTTACTAGCTCTATGATGGGGATCAGCGTACCTATAGATTTGCCGTGGATTGCTAGAGGATTACGTATTCGTCCAGAATTATTTCGTTTTAAAGACGATGATAAAATTAACGGTTTAGTAACTTCAAATACGATATTTGGCTTACAATTACAATATACATTTTAAGTAGGATAGGTTCTGGGACAGTCTTAGATAATCACAAACAATACCAATTGTGTAAATCGAAATTTTAATACGTAGGATGGGTTAGCCACAGGCGTAACCCATCAAAAAAAGTTTTATTACACCTAGGAAATCCCAATTATAGCCCTTTGTTTATCTACTATCCAAAATGTTGGTTGAAAAATAACCAGTAATTAAGTTATACTAAATTCAAAGGATTTATAGCTAAATTTAAGAAA
>JABSOJ010000296.1 GCA_013216005.1 Alteromonadaceae bacterium
GGTTGGGATGATGACTATATGATGAAGGTACTTATGGTTGGGTTGACAATTGGTTAATTAAGACCCGTTTGCCCTGGTCTATTTTATGCAATAGGTGAATTCGACGCATTGACCTGATAAAATACCGCCAATTTTTCAATTTAACTTTTATTTTTACTTTTAATTTTATTAATAAACATAAACAACGTGATTCACTAATTTTCGCGTTTGACAGTGAGATTTTTATGACATTAACAACTCGATTTGCCCCTAGTCCAACTGGTTACCTACACGTTGGTGGTGCTCGTACTGCTTTATATAGTTGGCTATATTCTAAAAAGAACGGCGGTGATTTCATTTTACGTATTGAAGACACCGATTTAGAACGTTCTTCTCAAGAATCGGTTGATGCCATTATGGATGGAATGAATTGGTTGAATCTAGAATGGACTCATGGTCCTTATTATCAAACAAAACGTTTTGACCGTTATAAAGAAGTTATTGCGCAACTACTTGAGTCTGGCAATGCATACCGTTGTTATTCAACTTCGGAAGAAGTAGAAGCTATGCGTGAAGAAGCGCGGGAAAAAGGTGAAAAAGAGCGTTATAACGGCTTGTGGAGAGAACGTACGGATTATCCTGAAGACAAGCCTTTTGTTATACGTTTCAAAAACCCGCTAGAAGGTGAAGTAACAATCCATGATATGGTCAAAGGCGATATCGTTATTTCAAATAATGAATTAGATGATTTAATTATTGCCCGTTCTGATGGTACGCCAACGTATAACTTAACGGTTGTTGTTGACGATTGGGATATGAATGTAACACACGTAGTACGTGGCGATGATCATGTTAATAATACGCCTCGTCAAATTAATATTTTAAATGCACTGGGTGCTCCTTTACCTGAATATGCGCATATTCCGATGATTTTGGGTGATGATGGCAAGCGTTTATCAAAACGTCACGGTGCGGTTAGTGTGATGCAATATCGTGATGATGGATTTTTGCCTGAAGCATTATTAAATTATTTAGTACGTTTAGGTTGGTCTCATGGTGATAAAGAAATATTTTCACGTGAAGAAATGATTGAATTATTTGATTTGAAAAATTGTAACCGTGCACCTTCTGGTTTCAATACAGACAAGTTAATTTGGGTGAATCAACATTACATGAAAACAATGGATCCTGCTTATGTTGCTGAACATTTGGCATGGCACATGGCTGATCAAGGTATAAATACCGACAATGGCCCATCTTTAAAAGCCTTAGTTAAAATTCAGGCGGATCGTGTTAAAACGTTAAAAGAAATGGCAGAAATAAGCCGTTATTTTTATGAAGACTTTAATGAACTAGATGCTAAAGCGGTTAAGAAGCACTTACGCCCTGTGGTAAAAGAGCCTTTGATTTTAGTTAAAGCTAAATTAGCGGCATTAACCGATTGGTCTCCGGAGCTTATTCATGCAGCAATTAACGATACTGCTGAAGAACTGGAAGTGGGCATGGGTAAAGTTGGTATGCCGCTTCGTGTTGCTGCAACGGGTGGTGGTAATTCACCTTCTTTGGATGTAACTTTAGCATTATTGGATAAAGACAAAGTATTGGCTCGAATTGATCATGCTTTAGTTGTTGTTGAACAGAGAATTGCAAATAGCTAATTCTTTACAGGATTTTTTCTGTAAAAGAAATTTAAAGACCGTTAACCTTTGCGCGTTAACGGTCTTTTTTTTGATCATTTTTTAATGTGAGCTTATTTTTCTTTCTTTGCTTTTTCTTCTTTGATAAATGCTTCGCAATCTCCCTGAAAAGCATTATCTATAAGACTTTGGCTCTGTTGTAGATAATTGTTGTCCCTTCAAATGGAATTAAACTCAACCCTTATATCTAGGACTCTGTGACTAATTCTCGTTAAAAAACCAATTTATCGCCTAACCCTTTAAAAATAGGGGATTCATCGAGGGACAACAGTATTATGGAACAGAGCCAAGACTTTGTATTTTCCATTCACCTTTATTCTTCACTAACTGAAAACTATTCACACCACAATGGCTTAATTTTTTATCAATATAAAAAGCAAAAGGTGTCCAGGCACTCGCTAAATTTCCACTTTCCCTGACGGTAATATTAAAAATCTGTTCATCTAGATGTTTGGTCTCCTTACCGACATATTCTGCAAACTTTTTTAAATCTGATGTTCGAACTTCATTAGTTTTAGTTGCTCTTGCTAAAACCGCATGTTTGGAAAATTGAGCTAACATTTTTTCTGCATCATGAGATCGCATTGCATCAAATAAGTTATTAATTGGAGTTACAGGTGTATTTACTGCTGAAAATGCCTGAATTGAAGTAAAAACTGAGCCTAATAAAGAGGTAAGTATTAGTGTGTTTTTGATAAATTTTTGGCTTGCTGAATTTCATTGGTTTGCTCTTATTAGTGATTATTATTGTGAGTAGTTCAGGTATTACTTCTACCTTTATTTAATTATTGCACAATACATTGATTAATAATCTTTGTAACAAGGTATAATGCCGCCGCATTTAATATTTTGTTTTGTTTTCTTTCGTTTAAAAAATAGTTTAGAAAATAGTTTGGAGATTGGTTTGGAAAGTAGTTTGCAATTTAGTGATTTTGGTTTAGATAAACGTTTAATGTCAACTATTGAACATTTAGGTTTTGAGGCGCCGACAGAAATACAACAAAAGGCGATCCCTGTTGCTATGCTTGGCCATGATTTAATCGCCTCTTCAAAAACGGGCTCTGGTAAAACTCTGGCATTTATTTTACCCGCCATGCAGCGATTAATGAAAAACAGACCGTTAAGTAAAAGAGATCCCCGCGTACTTATTTTAATGCCAACCAGAGAACTGGCTAAACAAGTTTTTACCCAATTACGCTTATTTACAACGGCTTCACAATTTAAAGCTGTATTGATTTTGGGTGGTGAAAACTTCAATGATCAAGTTAAGACACTTGAGAAAGATCCACAGTTTATTGTTGCAACACCGGGTCGGTTAGCAGATCACTTATCCCAAGGGCATTTTTACTTAAATGGTTTAGAATTATTAATTTTAGATGAAGCTGATCGCATGCTTGATCTTGGTTTCGCTAAACAATTAACTCAAATTAATGATGCGGCCGATCACCGTAAACGTCAAACATTAATGTTTTCTGCGACACTTGATCATGCCCAAGTAAATGAATTTGCTTTGGCATTATTGAAAAAAACTAAACGCATCGCGATAGGTAGTGCACACAGCGAGCATAAAGATATCACCAAACGTTTCTATCTTTGTGATCATTTAGATCATAAACAAGCCTTGCTGGAACATTTTTTAGCCACCGAAAAATATCAGCAAATGATTATTTTTACCGCAACAAGATCTGATACTGAGCGATTAGCGTCTTTGTTAACTGCGCAAGATCATAGTGCGGTTGCGTTAAGTGGTGAATTAAATCAAAGCCAGCGTAATCAAATAATGGACGGTTTCAGTAAAGGTCATCAGAAAATATTAGTGACCACTGATTTAGCATCCCGTGGTTTAGATTTAGTTAATGTTTCCCACGTTATTAATTTTGATATGCCTAAGCACACCGAAGAATTTGTTCATCGTATCGGGCGTACGGGCAGGGCAGGTAATAAAGGCGATGCTATTTCTTTTGTTGGTCCTAAAGATTGGATCAGTTTTAAAAATGTTGAAGGTTTTTTACAACAGTCGCTTAAGTTTGATCAGGTTGAAGGACTTAAAGCAAGTTTCAAAGGATTAAAACCTAAAAAACCGAAGAAAGCTAATTCAGCTAAAGTTACAACGAACAAAAATAATAGCGATAAAAAAGCTAAATCCAGTAAACCTAAAAATAAAACCTTTCATATTGCTAAAGATGTCGGCGATATGCCAGTAATGCGTCGTAAAGTTACTTTAGCGCCTGAGCAGATTGAAAATAATGATATCGAAGAAATAGAATAGTTCAATTATAGATCAGTTATCGTTAGATTTCAGTAGGGTGGGTTAGCCTAAGGCGTAACCCACCAACAAAATATTGCCAATAAACATATCAATTAAAATCAATTTAGGGATAAAAATAATAATGAAAACATTACCCATTTTGTTTGTATCAGCACTAATTTTTGCACCTTTAAGTTTTGCCGACGTTAAGTTGGGATCAAGGGAAGTTATTTTAGATAATGATAAAGTTGAAGTGGTGCGTTTAGTGTATCCAGCTGGCGCTGAGTCAGGAATGCATACGCATAAACACCCAAACCGCACGGTATATTTTATAAAGGGCGGTAAGTTAAAACTGACCCCGGCAAATAAAGATGAAAAAGCAAAAATATTGACTGTACCAGACGGGAAAATATTGTATTTACCGGCAGGCACTCATAATGTAAAGAATATTGGTGATTCTGAAGTTATTATTATTGAAAATGAGATCAAATAAGGTGTTTTTCTTTTACCTCAATATATTTTATCTATATACGACCGACCCCTTGTTTATATTAGACTTTCTTCATTAAATATTCTTCATAAAACCTTCGTCATAAAACCTTCTTAATAAAATATATGGTTGGATATATCCTAAGTGATGGGTCACGCAGTTACCTAACCCATCATGCAACTGTATAGCATCAATTACCGGAGCAACCCTTAGAACGTGGATTTATCCACGCATTATTTTAAGGCGCACATAAATGTGTGGTCTACTCAGACAGTTAAAATTGAGTTTGGTAGATTCTTAATTTTTACTTTTTACTTTGATATCCCACCTTCCGCACATTTATTCGACCTGTACATTAATTAAACAGTGGCAAGAGGAAAGCTTTATGTAATACTGTTTACAACATGTCTTAGTGAGTAGTCAAGCATGGACGAGGATACAATAATAAAACAGTTGACGACTAAACGTTTAGACCATTTAGGTTTGATCGCTGGTTTTCTCAAACAATTGCGTATTGCCGAGCGAATCGATGAATTTATCCCCTTAGCTCAGGATGACCGAACAAAATCAACGCATGGGCAACGTGTTGTTGCAATGATTATCAATGGCTTAGGGTTTTGTACTAGTCCTCTCTATATGTCCGAGCAGTTTTTCCTAGATACACCTGTCGATATTTTAATTGGCGAAAACTTAAAAGCGGAGCATTTTAATGATGATGCGCTCGGTAGAACGCTTGATGCATTATCTCAATTTGGCACAACCAAACTTTTTTGTCGAATTGCCTTTGATTTGGTAAAAGTCCTTAATTTATTTGGTTCAACGCTTCATTTAGACACCACGAGTATAGCACTTTTTGGGATATACGATGTTGATGAATGTGACAATGCGCCTATCCCCACTTACGGTCACTCAAAAGACCATCGTCCTGATTTAAAACAAATTGTTATGTCACTTATCTCAACAGGGCCTGCGGGTGTGCCGGTATGGTTTGAAAGCCATGATGGTAATTGCTCAGATAAAACATCCTTCCACGAAACAATCAAAGAATTCAAGTAACTACTCAGCAGGGGTAAAAATATTTGGAAGCATACCGTTCAATAACAACGCTAAAGCAGTGGATGCACTAAC
>JABSOJ010000297.1 GCA_013216005.1 Alteromonadaceae bacterium
AATAAATGGATGTAAAATGACTTTATAAATTGTTTCTACTGACATGAATTCAACCCTACATTATTATTTTTATACTTTAAGATTTGCAAAGTAAACTACTAGACCAAGCATAAGTTTGCAAGTAATTATCCGTGCGCGTTGCCAGCTTAACAACTTGATCAACATACGAAAAATGCCGTAAGAAATTATCAAACGGCATTCATATCAATACTACTACTTATTGGTATTCAATAGGATATCTAAAATAAACATCCTCTTTAGGACGAAAACTAAATAGCTGAAGCAACTATTGTACCTTGCTTTATTGCACGTTTAGCATCTAACTCCACGGCAACGTCTGCACCACCAATTAAAGTTACTTTTACTTTAAATGATTCAAGTTGAGCTTGTAATTCCCGTTGTGAGTTTTGCCCCGCGCAAATAATAATATTATCAACTGATAGAAGTTGCTCTTGATCATCGACCAACAGGTGTAAACCCTCATCATCAATTTTGGTATATTGCGCACCTTTTATCATTTTTACGCCTTTATTTTTCAATACGGTGCGGTGGATCCAACCCGTACTTTTTCCTAAACCATCACCCACTTTGGTTGATTTTCTCTGAATAAGAAAAACTTCACGTGGTGAAGGCTCAACTTCCGGAGAGATTAAACCACCCGGTGTTGAGTAATTCAGATCAACGCCCCACTCTTTCATATAAGCCGCTTTGTCCAGAGACGTTGACTTACCCTGATGAGAAAGAAATTCACCCACATCGAAACCAATACCGCCGGCGCCAATTATCGCAACGCGTTTACCGACAGGTTTTTTGTCTCGTAACACATCTAAATATGTCATTACTTTTTCATTTTCAACACCCGGAATTTCAGGTAGACGAGGAATGATACCCGTAGCAAGAAGAACTTCGTCAAAATCAGTTAAATCTTCAGCACTGGCTTTAGTGTTCAATTTTAATTTAACACCGGTAAGGTCTATCTGTTTGTTGAAATACCTTATTGTTTCTTCAAATTCTTCTTTGCCGGGTACTTCTTTCGCAATATTAAATTGCCCGCCAATTTTGTTGTCTGCTTCAAATAAAGTCACATCGTGACCTCTTTTGGCTGCGGTAGTCGCCGCAGCAAGACCTGCCGGACCAGCACCAACAACAGCAACTTTTTTAACATTTACCGCTGGGGTTATAATTAATTCAGTTTCATGACAAGCCTGCGGATTCACTAAACAAGAGACCAGCTTCATTTGAAAAATATGATCTAAACATGCCTGATTACACCCGATACACGTATTAATTTCATCCGCTTTATTCGCCGCCGCTTTAACCATAAATTGTGAATCGGCTAGCAGTGGACGGGCCATAGAAATAATATCGGCATTACCTTCTGACAAAATCTCTTCAGCCACTTCAGGCGTATTAATGCGATTTGTTGTGCATAACGGAATATTAACTTCACTTTTCAACCGCTTGGTTATTTCAACAAATGCAGCCCGAGGCACACTGGTCGAAATTGTCGGTACACGTGCTTCATGCCAGCCTATACCCGTATTTATTATCGTTGCCCCAACTTGTTCTATACCTTTTGCAAGTTCAACCACTTCTTCCCAGGTGCTGCCATCTTCAACAAGATCTAACATTGACAATCTAAAAATCAGAATGAATTCTTCATCAACCGCTTCACGGGTACGACGTACAATTTCTAGCGCTAAACGAATACGGTTTTGATAACTTCCACCCCATCTATCGGTTCTTTTATTCGTACGCTTACAGATAAATTGATTAATGAAATAACCTTCAGAGCCCATAATTTCAACACCGTCATATCCCGCTGTTTGAGCATTTACCGCACAACTGACAAAGTCCTTAATTTGCTTTTCAATCCCGTCTTCATCAAGCTCTTTAGGTACAAATTGATTAATTGGTGCTCGCAAAGGTGAACAACTCACTAGCTGAGGATGATAAGCATAACGACCCGTATGCAAAATTTGCATACAAATAACCCCGTCTTCTTTATGAACCGCATCAGTGATCAAGCGATGTTTTTCAATATCTTCTATCGTGGCGATCATTGTCGCATTTGGCATGCCCCCACCTTCAAGATTTGGAGCGAAACCACCAGTAACAATAATACCAATACCACCCGCTGCACGCTCTGCATAATAAGCGGCCATTCTGACAAAGCCATTAGGCGCCTCTTCTAAATTCGTATGCATTGAGCCCATTAAACTACGGTTTTTAATTATTCTGAAACCTAAATCAAGTGGTTCCATTAAATGTGGATATGGTGTGGTCATTGGTTAAATTCCATCAAGTTATTCAAAAATATTTAGTTGGTTAACAATAATGCGAATGCTAACATAGCTCAATGACCAAACATTACAAATTAATGACTATAGTTGCATAAGGAATATTAATGAAGCTTGGAGATGTATCAGTTTCTCATGTAGATATTATGATCAAGGCGATGCAACAACTCGACTGTGATATTGATGATATTTTGAAAAAATTTTCTTTGAACGCTACGAGTTTAGCCTCTCCCGATGCACGGGTAAGTATCCCCAAATTTATGCGGTTAGGACACGCTTGTATTGAAAAAAGTCAAATCCCCTGGTTTGGTTTAATAATGGGGCAAGTAACTTCATTAACAAATTTAGGTGTGGCAGGTTTGCTTGCGTTTTCTGCCCAAAATATCAAACATGCGTGTCAGCAATTATCCAGATATGAAGCATTAACGGCTTTTAACGCCAGAGGTAAATCTGCTTTTTATATTCAACAGACTAATGATCAAGACTTATTCACTAACAAGGGTAAAGGCATTCTGGAATTTTATTCAATTAGCCCTTACAACGATTATAATTATTTCGTGGTAGATTCTGTCATGTCGGGCTGGTATCAGGTATTGCAACACTTGTCTGGACGTGAAGGCGCTGTTGAAAAAATTTGTTTTGAATTTGCAGCCCCCTCATACGAACAAAAATATAAAGACTATTTTAACTGTGAGGTTTTATTTGAACAGCCTAACAATTACATGGTTATTAATAAAAATGCTTTAGCATGGCCTTGTGTAAACCGTTGTATTTCGACCTTTGAACTACTGAAAAGACAAGCGGATGCTGATTTGGAAAAAGTTTATCTGGGTTACAGTTTTCACGAAAAAGTAAGCCATGTTATTAGCCCTTTGTTAAATGGTACAACACCAACATTAGCGCAAGTTGCTAAACAATTAAATATGGCCCCCTGGACGGTAAGACGAAAGCTTGTTGAAGAAGGAGGAAGTTTTCAGCAAACCCTTAATAATACCCGCCGAGATTTATCTGAAAGTTATGTTTGCGATACCCAACTTACCTTAGGGGAAATCGCTTATTTATTAGGATTTAGCTCCCCGGCCGCATTTCAACGGGCATTCAAACGCTGGACAGGAGTTGCGCCGGGGCGATTTAGAGAATCTAACCAGCGCAAACCAACAGAGTGAAATAATTAGCGTCCATCCTGAAGCAAACCATTTGAAAACAAGTACTAAAAAAACTGTTCTTCACTTATTTTCATCACGCTTTGCGGATTTTTCATCATAGTGCTTGATAATGATTTAACCCGAGGAAAAATACGTTCAAAATAAAATTCTGCCGTACTTATTTTGCTTTGATAAAAATTTATATCCCCTGATCCAGCTGCAATTTTTTCATAAGCAGTTTGTGCCTTCATTGCCCACATGTAAGCCATAAAAATATAGCCACAATACATTAAATACTCTACCGAAGCAGAGCCGACAATATCGCGGTTTTTATTGGCTTTAAACATTAAAACAATAGTGTGTTTTTGCCAACGAATGACTTCTTTAGTTAATGGCCAAAGAAATTTATTCATATTTTTTCCATGAGGGCTAGACGACAATACACTGTGTTTCCTACAAAAATGTAATATTTCAGCGCAGAAAATCCGCAATTGTTTTCCCTTACTCATCAGGATTTTTCGCCCCAGTAAATCTAATGCCTGAATACCGGTAGTACCTTCATAAATAGTCGATATTCTTACATCACGTACAATTTGTTCCATACCTGTTTCTGTAATATAACCATGCCCCCCAAATATTTGCATGCCCAAATTAGCTGATTCAAATCCTGTTTCAGTTAAAAAAGCCTTTAATATTGGCGTAAGCAAACCTAATTGGCGATCAGCCTTATTTCGACCTTTTGCATCTTTGTCCAGATCTATTTGATCAGTTAACTTACAAGCATAAAACACCATAGCCAACCCACCCTCGCTGATGGCTTTTTGAGTCAGCAACATACGTCGTACATCAGGATGAACAATTAAAGGATCTGCGACTTTATCAGGGCACTTCTTACCGCTGAGAGAGCGCATCGACAATCGGTCTTTCGCATAAGCCAACGATTTTTTATAAGCAGCTTCTGCAGCGCCAACACCTTGTAATGAAGTGCCGATACGAATAGTATTCATAAAGGTAAACATACACTCTAAACCTTTATTTTCTGCGCCTAATAAAAAACCTTTGGCATTGTCGAAATTAATTACCGCCGTTACAGAGCCTTTAATTCCCATCTTATTTTCAATTGAACCACAAGAAACATGATTTCTATCTAATACAGCACCGTCTTCACTGACATTCATTTTAGGAACAACAAATAATGAAATACCTCTTGTTCCTGATGGTGCGTCAGGTAATCGCGCTAATACAATATGAATAATGTTTTCTGTGAGATCATGCTCTCCCGCAGAAATAAATATTTTACTGCCGGTAATGGTATAACCGTCATCGCTATTACCACTGATTGGCACAGCTTTGGTTCTAATCTGCCCTAAATCAGTACCGCATTGAGCTTCTGTCAGACACATTGTGCCACTCCAGATCCCTTCGCTCATTTTAGGAAGAAAACGTGATTTTTGTTCAGCACTGCCATGCGCCATTATCGTGTTTACCGCACCAACCGTTAGTCCCGGATACATATTAAAAGCCCAATTTGCGGTACTCATCATCGACGTTTTAATAAACCCCAAAGATTGAGGTAAACCCTGCCCACCATAGCCAACAGGGTAAGTAAGTGATTGCCAACCCGCCTGAATATATTTTTGGTATGCTTGTTTATAACCTTTAGGTGTAGTAACCGTGCCACGGTCAAAATGACAGCCTTCCAAATCTCCACTTTGATTAAGCGGTGAAAGTTCTTTTTCGCAAAAGTTACCACATGCTAAAATAATATCACTCACCAGATCTGGAGTTACTTCTGTAAGTTGTTCAAACCTGGCGTAATGAGCTGGATAATCAAAAACATCATTAATTAAGAAATCAATATTTTCAAGTGGGGCAATATAATCTGTCATAGCGTTATCACTTATCTTTTTATTATTTGTAATAGTTATTGGGCTATAGTTATTTGGTAATAGTTATTCGGTAAAAATTATTTAGTCATTGTTATTTAGTAATAGTTATTAACTAACTAGTGCCCGAACGAAAAGTCAATAGCCATTGCTACACATGGGCTGTAGCGATTAATTCAAAACGAAGAT
>JABSOJ010000003.1 GCA_013216005.1 Alteromonadaceae bacterium
AGGCAACTTTTTTGCTGCCTGTTAGGAAATATTTATCGATGGTTAGTTACTGATCTTTAGTGTTTTGATTTTTGTTCCTATAGCTGTATGGTAAAGCCTATTTTTGCTTGTTAACTTCCCTGTTTTAGCTCTTTTACCGGGCTGATGTCTTAAATTAAATTTAAAATTGATTCAAACGTTTAGAAAATATTGTTGAATTAATATTGCAAAATACCATTCTGTTAGCTATTTGTTAAAGTACCTACTTAATAAACAAGTGTGTGGGGATTTGATTTATGATGAAACGGCAAAAACGAGATCGTCAGGATAGGGCGCATTCTCGGGGTTATCAGGCAGGATTAGCTGGTCATTCAAAGGAAGTATGCCCTTATCAGAACATAGAAGTTAAATCAGAATGGTTAGGTGGTTGGCGTGAGGCTATTGATGATAGATATCAAGGCTTTATTAAATAAACTAAATACATCAACAAATTAAGTGAAGAAATGAATAAAAGCCCAAAGATTTTTTGGGCTTTTTACTGATTAAATTTGATCAGTATGATTAGTACCCTCTGATTTATGCCAGTTGGTATTAAAATTTGCTGGTGTCAGTAAACAGACCAACTTTTAAATCTTTTGCAGTGTAAATCACTTTACCATCTACAGCCACAGTACCATCGGCAATGCCCATAAATAATCTGCGTTTGATGACCCGTTTAAAAGTAATCGTGTAAGTAACTTTTTTAGCTGTCGGTAGAATTTGACCGGTAAATTTAACTTCACCTACACCTAGCGCACGACCACGACCAGGCCCACCAGCCCAAGCTAAATGAAAACCAACTAATTGCCACATGGCATCTAAGCCTAAACAACCTGGCATTACCGGGTCGCCTTTAAAATGACAATCAAAAAACCATAAGTCAGGATTAATATCCAATTCAGCTATTATTTCACCTTTACCATGTTCGCCACCATCTTCAGTAATATTGATAATGCGATCGAACATTAGCATGTTGTCTAACGGTAATTGGCTATTACCTTCACCAAACAATTCGCCTGTTCCTGCTTTGACCAGATATTCTTTAGTATATGAGTTTTTTTGTTCCATAATGCTTCTTTCAATAGGATAAGGAATTTCAAGGCGCTACTTTAGCGAACACTTGTACACTAAACAACTCCGAACAGTTAAATAATTGTCACTCAGGGAACTTATTCCCAAATATATTTAATAAATTGTTAAAAATTACGTTATGCTTTATTAAAACAAGGCACTATTTACAAGGCACTATTTTTAAGAGGTTAGTGAAAAAGCAAAATGGCAATGACAAATGCAGAAAAACAAAAACGCTTTAGAGATAAGCAAAAAAATTGTGGCAAGAAGGAAATGCGCGGATATTTGTCAAAAGAAGCGTTGGAATGTTATCAGTTGATATCTGAACAAACGAAATGGTCTGACAGTGTTATTTTAAGTAATGCGGTAAGGCTCACTTATGCGGCATATAAAAATGGTCAAATTGGTTTACTGAATAACTGGTTGAAAGAGAACGACCTTTAGTCTTGATTTTGATTTTTAAGCTCGTATGAATGTTAATTTTGTTATTATGTTGTTAAATTAGATTGTGTTAAATGAAGATTCAATATACCCTTAGCCTCTATTAAATCTAATATTCAGTAAACTTGGGTATAAGAAAATCTATTTTTTTTTGCTGTTTAACGATAAGGTGAAACACCGTTGATAAATGTTTTGTTAGTTGATGACCATGAGTTAGTTCGTACAGGGATACGTAAAATTCTTGATGAGGTAAAAGGACTTAAGGTTATCGGTGAAACTCAGACTGGGGAAGAAGCAGTTCAGTTTTGTCGTAAAAACCAACCGGATGTTGTGTTAATGGATATGAATATGCCAGGAATAGGCGGTTTAGAAGCAACAAAAAAAATAATTCGTTATTCGCCAGACATAAAAGTGATTGTTTTAACTGTCTATAGCGAAGATCCGATCCCAACCAAAGTAATGCAAATAGGCGCGGCGGGATATTTAACCAAAGGTACAGGTACTGATGAAATGGTGAATGCCATTCGTGCTGTACACAGCGGACAAAGATACATTACCCCTGAAATTGCCCAGAAAATGGCATTAAACCAATTTAAGTCTGCCGAAGAAAACCCTTTTAATGCATTATCTGAACGTGAACTTCAAATAATGTTGATGGTGACTCGCGGAGAAAAAGTGCCTTATATTTCAGAACAATTATCGTTAAGCACTAAAACGATTAATAGTTACCGTTATCGTATGTTTGAAAAATTGCATGTCAGCAACGATGTTGAATTAACTCACCTTGCAATACGTTATGGTATGCTCAAAGCAGACAGACTTTAATTCTTACGCTTTATTGCTTAAAGTATTTGAAGTGTAGAAGTGAGCGGTTAAAATAGAGAGTAATGGCTCTGTTGTAGTTCGATGTGTTTCATTTTTATTTGAAATAATACCGTAGGATGGGTTAGCCGAAGGTCTAACCCATCATATTATTCTGGTTGATATCTAAAATATCCAAAATATCCAAAATATCGAAAATTTACCCAATATAGCCAAATTATTTGATGGGTTACGCTCCAAGCTAACCCATCTTACAAAACTAAATTATGGCTGCTTATTTAAGTTTTCTCTGATCCTAGTTTAGTTCTGAACTCTGTTTAGTTCTGATCTATGTTTAATTCTGAATCTCTGTTTAGTTCCATGAGGCTTTCCTTAAAGGGATGTATCATAATTAGGGTGTGAAAATTTTGTCTGAATCGAATATTCAATTTGATCATAATGCTTTTCTTGCGTCGGTTACCGAACAAGCTGGTGTTTACCGTATGTACAATAACGAACAAATTGTTATTTATGTAGGTAAAGCTAAACAACTCAAAAAGCGGTTAACGAGCTACTTTCGAAAAGATGTTGGTAGTGTAAAAACCAAAGCTTTAGTCAAACAAATTTGTGCGATTGATGTCACCGTTACTCATACTGAAGGTGAGGCACTGATCCTTGAAAATAATTACATCAAAAAATACCAACCTAAATATAATATTTTATTACGTGATGATAAAAGCTATCCCTATTTATTGATCACTGACCATACCCATCCTAAATTAGGTTTACACCGTGGTGGCAAAAAAATAAAAGGTGAATATTTCGGCCCATTTCCAACGGTTGGAGCTGTATGGGAAAGCTTGCGCTTAATGCAAAAGTTATTTCCAATCAGGCAATGTGAAGACAGTTATTACAGAGCCCGTAGCCGTCCGTGTTTACAGCATCAGCTAGGACGATGTTCTGCACCCTGCGTAGATAAAGTGACACCTGAAGAATATAGCCATCAAGTTAAACTTGCTAAATTATTTCTTAAAGGAAAAAGCTCACAGGTTATTGATGAATTAGTTAAGCAAATGGAAACATCCAGCAATGAACTTAACTTTGAAATGGCAGCAAAATACCGTGATCAAATCGTTACTTTGAGAAAAGTACAGCAGCAGCAACATGTCAGTGGGGTAGCCTCTGAAATGGATGTGGTTGGTTTATATCGGTTTAAATCACAAGCTTGTGTGCATTTGCTTTTTATTCGTGATCACAAAATATTGGGTAGCAAAAGTTATTTTCCCGCAGTGCCTGCGCAAACTGATGACGCCGATATTATTCAAGCCTTTATCAGTCAGCATTATCTGGGGAATGAGGTTGGTCAGGGGGGTATTCCGAAAGAGATTGTGGTTCCTGAAATATTTGATAATTTATCCGAAATTGTTCCTTTGTTAACAAAGCAAGCTGAACACGAAGTTAAAATCTCAACAAAAGTAAGATCCGAACGAGCTCAGTATCTCAAGCTTGCGTGTACCAATGCACAAAATGCGCTTATTACCCGTAACAGTCATAAAGAGTCCATGAAAGCGCGTTTTGCTGCTTTAAATGAAGTGTTTGAGTTAAATAATGGCATTAACCGCATTGAATGTTTCGATATCAGCCATACCATGGGGCAACAAACCATTGCTTCTTGTGTTGTTTTTAATCAGGAAGGCCCGTTAAAAAGTGATTACCGTCGGTACAACGTACACGGGATCACTCCGGGAGATGATTATGCGGCAATGGCTTTTGCGTTAAATAAAAGGTATGGCAAAGTAAAAACCACTGAAAACCTGCCTGACATTGTTTTTATTGATGGTGGTAAAGGGCAGTTAGCAAAAGCAGAAACTTTTTTTGCAGAATTAAGTGCGTCGGTTAATCTGGAGGCAATTCCTTTATTAGTCGGGGTGGCAAAAGGGGAGTCGCGTAAACCAGGATTAGAAACCCTTATTTTAGCTGGCAGTCATCAGCTCATTTCGTTACCTGCCACATCGTCGGCATTACATTTAGTGCAGCATATTCGAGATGAGTCCCATCGGTTTGCCATTACTGGCCATCGGGCAAAAAGGCAAAAAGCCAGTAAACAATCCACCCTCGAATCAATTGAAGGTATAGGCGCTAAAAAACGGCAGGCTGTGCTGAAATATTTGGGTGGACTACAGGAAGTAAAACAAGCTGACAAAGCGACTCTGGAAAAAGTACCCGGTATTAGTGGGATCCTCGCACAAAATATTTATGATGCCTTCCATGACAATTAAGCATGACAATTAAGAAATAAACTGTGTAGAATGACAAAAAAATGTTTGCCGTGAAGAGTATATGTGGACCATCCCAAATCAAATAACCTTATTTAGAATAATCTTAATCCCAATATTCGTGATAGTTTTTTATTTACCAGTCACCTGGAATCACTTTGGTGCGTTTGTTATTTTCTGGTTAGCTTCAGTAAGCGATGCGTTAGACGGATATTTAGCGCGTAAACTTAATCAGTCTTCGGCATTTGGTGCCTTTATCGACCCGGTTGCCGATAAATTAATGGTGGTAACCGCATTAATCCTTATTGTTGGAGAGTATCAAGTCTGGTGGATTTCAATACCCGCAATGTTTATGATCGCCCGTGAAATATTCATCAGTGCTTTACGTGAATTTATGTCTTCAAGGGGAAAAAGAGACGCTGTAGCTGTTTCTGATATGGGAAAATATAAAACTGCGGCACAAATGCTGGCGTTGCAAGGGCTGATTTGGAACCCTGACTATGATATTCCGTTAATTTTATTTGAATTCCCTTATCAATGGTTGATGGCTCTTGCTTATTTATTGTTTTTTATTGCTACTGTCTTGACTATTTGGTCAATGGTTTCTTATTTTAAGCTTTCTTGGCCTGAATTAAAGAAGAAAAATTAAGTCAATTATCATTTTCTATTCAAAAAATCATCAAATTAGACGGTTTTTGAGCAGTCAAAACAAANTTGAAATTAAAGGGTTGACTCAGAANTAATTCAATGTANAATGCGCNNCAGTTGANANGNANTCAACATNTGAAGCGGCTGTAGCTCAGCTGGTAGAGCATCACGTTGCCAACGTGAATGTCACGAGTTCGAGTCTCGTTAGCCGCTCCAATTCTTTCTCATGTANATGAGNANGAAAATCCAANGGANTACANCTCAGTTCGACGTTGATAAAATGGCGGGTTGGCAGAATGGCTATGCAGCGGATTGCAAATCCGTGGACCTCGGTTCGACTCCGGGACCCGCCTCCATTATGCCCGGGTGGTGGAATTGGTAGACACAAGGGATTTAAAATCCCTCGCCGAATAAGCGTGCCGGTTCAAGTCCGGCTCCGGGTACCATTTCATCAACGCAGTGTTGAGAGTAAATTACAAGTATTGGCGTACATGTAAGTTGGAGATAAAGTTAAAAATGAAGCGGCTGTAGCTCAGCTGGTAGAGCATCACGTTGCCAACGTGAATGTCACGAGTTCGAGTCTCGTTAGCCGCTCCAATTCTTTCTCATGTATATGAGAAAGAAAATCCAAAGGAATACACCTCAGTTCGACGTTGATAAAATGGCGGGTTGGCAGAATGGCTATGCAGCGGATTGCAAATCCGTGGACCTCGGTTCGACTCCGGGACCCGCCTCCATTATGCCCGGGTGGTGGAATTGGTAGACACAAGGGATTTAAAATCCCTCGCCGAATAAGCGTGCCGGTTCAAGTCCGGCTCCGGGTACCATTTCATCAACGCAGTGTTGAGAGTAAATTACATGTATTGGCATACATGTAAGTGGAATAAAAAAGTTAAAAGAGAAGCGGCTGTAGCTCAGCTGGTAGAGCATCACGTTGCCAACGTGAATGTCACGAGTTCGAGTCTCGTTAGCCGCTC